>JAZNCT010000072.1:0-6373 GCA_045587665.1 Eubacteriales bacterium | reverse complement strand
ACAATATTATCATTTGCACAAAAAAATATTTGCACATTTGTGCAGAATGACGATGTGAGGCATTTGGTCAAAAATCACTTGAAAAATCAGGAAAAAAAGTGTATAATATACTCATCTGAAAAATTATCTTTGTGAAAGGAAGAAATATCTATGAAACTGAGTGTTCTTGCTAACCTTTACGGTGCAAAATCTCTTGACGAAACTCTCTCTATTTTGTCTGGCCTTGGCGTTCACACCGTTGAGATCGGTGCCGGCGGATATCCCGGAAAAGCTCATTGCAATCCCGCGGAGCTTCTTGCAGATGAAAAGAAATATGACGAGTTTGTTGCAACATTCAAAAAGTATGATGTTGAGATCTGCGCTCTTGCTTGCCACGGCAACCCCCTTCATCCCGATGCGGCTACAGCAAAAATGTATGATGAGGATTTCAGAAACGCAATTCTTCTTGCAGAAAAGCTTGGAGTTGATACAATTATAGGCTTCTCCGGCTGTCCCGGTGATTCTGAAGGTTCAAAGTATCCAAACTGGGTAACATGCCCTTGGCCTGAGGATTTTCTGGCTATCCTTGATTGGCAGTGGAAGGAAAAGCTCATTCCTTATTGGAAGGAAATGGGTGCTTTCGCTCTTGCACATAATGTTCCTCACATCGCATTTGAAATGCACCCCGGCTTCTGTGTTTACAATCCTGAAACTCTCCTTAAGCTCCGTGCGGCTGTAGGCGATGTTATCGGAGCGAACTTTGACCCCTCACACCTTATCTGGCAGGGTATGGATCCCGTTGCAGCTATCCGTGAGCTTAAAGGGGCTATCTATCATGTTCACGCAAAGGATACAAAGATAGATAAATATAACACTGCAAAGAACGGCGTGCTTGATACAAAGCACTATGGTGACGAGCTTAACCGCGCTTGGGTATTCCGCACAGTTGGCTACGGCAACAATGAAACATATTGGAGAGATCTTGTCAGCAATCTCCGCCTCTGCGGATATGATAGAGTTCTTTCTATCGAGCATGAGGATAGTGTCATGTCTATCGACGAGGGCCTGCGCAAGGCAGTATCCTTCCTTAAAGACATTGTAATTTATGAAGAAAAACCCACAACAATGAGCTGGGCATAATAAGCATAGTTATGGGGCGCTTTTTGCGCCCCATAATGTAATTTTGGAGTTGAAATGGATAAAGAATTATTAAAAGAGAAATTTATTGGGATCTATAGATCCAAGATAACCAGAGAGGGTTCGGAAAAGCTTCTTGAATATCTTATGTCCCCATCCTGCGATTTCTTCGATGCTCCCGCCAGCACTCGTTTTCACGGTTCATATCCCGGTGGGCTGCTTGAACATTCACTTAACGTTTACGAATGTCTTTGCGACTATATGTCACGAGAACGTGCAAAAGAGCTTTACGGAATGAATTATAGCGAGGAGACCCTCGCCATAGCGGCACTTTTGCATGATATATGCAAAACAAATTTTTACAAATTGGGTTCAAGAAATGTTAAGGATGAGAACGGCGTTTGGAAGAGTGTACCGTCCTATTCTATTGAAGATAAGTTGCCTTATGGACACGGCGAAAAATCCGTTTATATAATCTCGGGTTATATGCGCCTAACAAGAGACGAAGCCTTTGCGATACGCTATCATATGGGGTTTGCGGGTGCCGGAGAAGGTGAAAAAATGAATGTGGGCAGCGCATTTGAAATGTTTCCGTTAGCTTTTGCTCTTTCTGTTGCCGATATGGAGGCAACCTATTATATTGAGGGTAAAGAACCTCAAAATTGAAAGGAAAAATATCATGTATCTTATTTCGCCAAATAAAAAGCAGTATAAGGCAAATCTCCACTGCCACAGTACGCTATCTGACGGTAAGAAGACTCCCGAGCAGCTTAAGGAAATGTATAAAAGGCATGGATATTCTATCCTGTCTATCACAGATCACGAATATCCCAAAAAGCACACCGATCTCACAGATAGCGATTTTATACTTATTACAGGATATGAGAGCTATATAAGACCGAATCACAAATTCGATTCATATAACAGGGAAATACATATCAATTTTATCTCAAAAGATGCGGATAATGATGCAATGGTATGCTATGATGAACGTTATATAAAGTATGCTCCCGTTGAGGCACGTGAAAAATTCAAGAGAATAGGCGAATCAAATTCCAGAGTGTATTCTCCCGAATATATCAATTATATGATCAGGGTCGCAAAGGAAAACGGAATGATCGCCACATATAACCATGCCTATTGGTCAATGGAGGAAGAAGCGACTATTCTGGCATACGACGGCTTTTGCAGTATGGAAATGTGCAATTACTCCAGCTACAATATGAACCGCCTTGAATATAACGCTGCTCTTTACGATAAAATGCTCTGTTCAGGTAAACGCATTGCCTGCCACAGCGCAGATGATAACCACAACGGTAGAGAAGAGGGAACGCCCGGATGCGATTCATTTGGCGGATTTGCTATGATCCTGCCGGAAAGCTTTGAGTATGGCGCAATAGTGGATGCTATTGAAAAGGGAGATATGTATTCATCAATGGGGCCAACTTTTACAGAGGTTTCGATTGAGGGAAACAAGGTGCATATAGAATGTTCTCCTGTTAAGCATATTGCGGCGTTTACAGGAAGCAAAACACCAAAGCGTGCCTTTGCTCCGAATGACGGATTTATTACTTCTGCTGATTTTGAACTTGATGACGGAGCCAAATATCTGCGCATTTCGATAATGGATGCAGAAGGCAGGCACGCTGACACAAGAGGCTATTTCAGGGATGAGCTTGAATTTTGATAGACTGATAACGCAAGCGGGTTGATGATATATAGATAGGGGGTGTCTGCCTCCGAGAACAGCGTAAAAAAGTCGGTGAGATAGGAATAAAGTCTGAAAAAGGCAAAAGAAATTTACAGATAATGTTGCAAATTTTGAAAACAGTAAGTTTTTATGTAAATTAAAAACGGCGGTGTGAGTCAAATGCAAAGCATTTGGTATTCACACCCCCGTTTTTGCGTATAAAACCGCAATTTCAAAGAAAAATTCTTATCTGTATTTGTTTAGCTCATTAAAATCGAATACCTTTTCGGCGCAGTCGTTGGCTTCATTTATATCGTGGGTGATAAGTAAAATGATTGAATTTTTGCCAATTTCTTTCACATTTTCAATAATTCCTGCTTTTGTTTCGGTATCCAGCCCTGAAAATGGCTCGTCAAGGAGAATAAGATCTCCCTCTGCGGCAAATGCTCTTGCAAGCGAAACCCTTTTCTGCATACCTCCGGATAGTTCTCCCGGATATTTTGAGCGATCCTCACCAAGCCCCACCTTTGAAAGTGCATCACGAGCCTTTTGAAGGGTGTTTTTTTTGCTTCCCAGCACAAAATTTACGTTTTCCTCAGCAGTTTCCCAAGGCAAAAGCCTTGCTTCCTGAAAGGAAAATGAGAGCTTTTTGGCATCTGTTGTTATACTGCCGCTATCCGGTTTTAAAAGACCGCTGATAAGCGAGAAAAGTGTGCTTTTTCCGCATCCCGAGGGACCCATTATGGCATAGACGCCATTTTTCTCAATTGTCAGCGAAAGATTTTTGATTATGCTTTGAGCTCCGTAAGAAAATGAAAGATCTTCAATTTTCAGCATCCTGATCCCTCCATTTTCTTTGGTAGCTTTTAACAACGGCTTCAAAAGCCAGCTCGATGATGAGGCTAAGTATAATTACCGCAACGGTCCAGGCAAAAAGATCTGTGGTCTCAAGATAAGACTTTGAGTCAAAGAGCTGTTTGCCAATAGCCTTTCTCGGAAGCGCAAGAACCTCTGCGGCAATACCTGCTTTCCAGGCAAGACCCAAAGATGTTCTCATCGACGCAGTAAAGTATGGCAAAACCGAAGGCATATATATGTGCTTTAAGGTTTGCCAAGGCGTTGACTTGAACACCTTAGCCATTTCTCTAAGCTTAGGGTCTATCCTATTCAGCCCCTCTCTCAGATTTGTCCAAACAACGGGCAGCACCATAAGCAGTGCAATGAATATTGGTAGTCTGTCTCTTGATATCCAAACAAGGGCAAGAATGATGAAAGAAGCTACAGGTGTTGCCTTTATAACCGTTATAAGAGGCTTTATCAGGGCATCGGCAATTCTTGAAATGTGGGTAATTAAAGCGAGTATAAGGCCAAGTGCGGTTGCCAGTGCAATACCCGAAACAACTCTTATAACAGAAAAGGCGGTTGTGATATAAAAATCTGCCGTTAAGCTCAGCTCACCCAACCTTTTTAGAACCGCTAACGGTGAAGGTAACAAAAGATCCTTATCAACTGCTGCTGCGGCGATGTACCAGACGGCAAGCCAAAACAGAGCAACTGTGAGAGATTTTAGCAGAGATTTAAAGAATCCGGCAGCCATTAGTCCGCACTATAAAAGATGTCATAATCAGGAATCTTGTTTCCAACAGCTTTTGGATTTGCGTCATAAAGAACACTGAAAAAGCTCATCATCGGAGAGGTGATATCTGCCCCGGAAATAAAATCGATATTGCAGTTTGGAATGGCTTTCAGTGCAAGAGGAGCTTTTGGAATAATTCCAAAAGCAGCAATGATCTCGGATGCCTTTTGAGAATCTCTGTTTGTAAATTCTATAGATGTCTCATATTCACGCAGGAAAAGCTCTATCTCGGCAGGGTTTTCTTCTACAAAGCTCTTTCTTGCAATAATGCAACCCTGGATAAGAGGGAGCCCTCCTGTGGCATTTTCCCATTCGGTTGAGAAATTAAGTGCGCGGCGGAGAGAGGTGTTTTGTGAAAGAGTTGCTGTAACCTTGGGCTCGGGGAGAACGGCAAGGTTAACAAGGCCTTCAGCAACAGCGGTTGCCAGCTCGTCGGGAGAATTGTAGGTGAAATCAAGGAAAACGTCCTTGCCAACTTCAAAGCCGTTCTGCTTCAGGATATATGAGGTTATATATTCAGGATTTGCACCCTGCTGACAGCAGTAAATGGTTTTGCCGGCCAGATTTGAAATGTTATTTACAGTGTTGCCATTTTCAATGAGATAGAGAACGCCAAGGGTGTTTGCAGCAAGGATCTGTATCTCTCCCTTTGTTTTTGCATACAGCGCGGCAGCAAGATTTGTTGGAACGGCAGCAATATCAGCAGAGCCGCTGACAATGGCGGACTGGGCAACATCTGCCCCGCTTACGATCTCAAAATTATATGGGAACAGGGCAGTGCCGTTTTGCGCATCGTCCATCATTTTTGCAAAGCCCATTCCGGTAGTGCCCGAAATTACGGTAATGTTGAAGTGTGTATTTCTATCCACAGTATCCTCTGTTTCAGCCGCAGTGTCAGGAGCTGAATCAGAGCCTGAGGGCTTTTGTATTTCATTGCCGCCTTCGGGGGCGCAGGCACTAAGGCCTATGAGCATAAGAATAGAAAGAATAAGTGCAAGTATTTTTTTCATGATTTTTCTCCTTATTTACTATAGTTTTTAAGCATTTTATCCCTGTCCTTCAGCAGAAAACCTTTGCCGTCCTTTTCGATGAAGCCATCGGCTGTCAGAGTGTCGATAGCCCTGTAAAGCGATGCTCGGCCAATGTCAAGCATAAGGGCAAGCGAGCCCATTGAAGTTTCCGATTCTACCTTTATTGCATTTCCGGCTATTCCGTGTTCTTCGGCAAGCGAGTCGAGATAAAAGGCAAGGCGCCTTTCCGCACTTCCTGCCGTAAAGCAGGCAATACGCTTGTTTAGAAAACGGATCCTGCAGCAGAGAAAGCTCAGATAATTATACATTATCTGCTTATCTTTTTCGAGAAGAACTCTCATTTCGGATTCGGGAATAAAAAGGGCACTGCATTTCCCCTTGGCTTCAACTCGGCTTATTATTTGGCTTTCGCCAAAAAGCTCAGCAACGCCAAAAGCATCTCCCACAGAAAGTGTTCTCAGCAGAACCCTTCGTTCAACATCAAGCGACATGACTTTTGCACATCCTTTTATTATTATGACCAAATGCTTTTCGCCATTTTCGCTTGGAGAAACGGTTTCTTCGCTCAAGTAATGCTTTGTTTTTGCTTTTTTTGAAAGCCGGAGCCGAAGCAGCTCTCTGCTTGCACCGCTGAAAAGCGGAGTTTTTAAAAGCAGATCAACAATCTCCTTTTCCATTGGTGTTTCCTTTCTTGAAGTGTATCATATGAGACAGTTTTATTATAACATTTTTTATATATTTGTCAAGAGATTTTTCTTTTTTTCTATATTGCACACAAAAAGTTTATCTTTTTTTTATTAAATATATTCATTTTGAGGATGAAACGCGAAAATAAAAGGCCATCTCCACTTACATTTTGCAAAATAGAGATGACCTTGTTTTATATTGTTTTTAATCAAG
>JAZNCT010000071.1:0-2200 GCA_045587665.1 Eubacteriales bacterium | reverse complement strand
AGTTGACAGCTTTACCTATACAGAGGAAATGCGGCAATGTGCCGTAAAGCCGTATGCAAATTGCCTTTGGAATTATGCTGCTGATAAGCCGGGAGCAAATCTAATTCAGGTTAGTTCAGATGTGTTGCACTTAACATTACTCCCTCGCAGAAAAGCAACTTTTACTAAGCGTGGTTTAATGTTTAATAAACTGCGATATCGTGCAGATGGCTACACCGAAAGATATCTATGCGGTGGTGATTGCCTGATTGCTTATGACCCGGAAATGACCTCTCATATCTGGCTCATTGAAAATGGCAATTATATAAAATTTATGCTGATCGATCGGCAATATAATGATTGCTCTTTTGTTGCTGCCGGTGAAGATCGGTTGCAATCCGATCAATATGTAAAAGGCTTTGCAACAGAGAGTATGCAAGCAAGAATTGATTTAATAAGTGATATTCAAGCCGTTGCCGATCAATGCTCTATCAGGACAGGCATTGATATAACTGCTGTGCGGAAAAACCGCAGC
Source organism: Eubacteriales bacterium (assembly GCA_045587665.1). Classification (GTDB taxonomy): domain Bacteria; phylum Bacillota; class Clostridia; order Oscillospirales; family CAG-272; genus SIG710. The sequence continues at coordinate 1,686 of JAZNCT010000071.1, read as the reverse complement.
AAGGAAAAAACAAAGCGGAGATTGGAGCATTGATAAAATGAATGCATTTTTAACAGGCAAGGAGTTAAAAGAAGCACTTACCATTTTGCCGGAATATGATGATCGAATAAGAAATGCACCTACCGGAGATCGGCTGCTTGCCTTGAACAATCTCTTTAACCTTTATTATCCTTCACCAATGGCTGCCGAAATCTATTCTAAGCTTTATTTGGCTTATGTCCGGGCAATGCAGAAAAAGCATACATTGGCTGCTGTCCGCCAAGGCTACGAAAACCGCAAGGCAGCCAAGGGGCAGCACTATCAAGGCATTATAGGCGGCAGCGATTCCTTTACCATTGTTGGCGTAAGTGGCATTGGAAAATCCTCTGCTATCAGCCGGGTAATCTCTTTAATTACAAAAGATCAATTTACCCAACCGGACACCCCGGAAATCATATCGTTTCTTACTGTCCAAACACCGGGCGATTCCTCTTTGAAAGGATTGCTGCTGGAGATACTACGCTCCATTGATACTATCTTAAATACCAAATATTATGCCGATGCCATTCGATCACGGGCAACGGTGGATATGCTGATCGGCTTAGTGTCGCAGGTTTGCCTGAATCATTTATGTGTGCTGATCGTGGATGAAGCACAAAATTTGGTGGCTGCTAAAAATGGCAAAACTCTTGTGAACACCTTAGTGCAATTGATTAATAATTCCGGCATCTCCCTTTGCTTTGTGGGAACACCGGAATGCACAGCCTTTTTTGAATCCGCATATCAATTGGCAAGAAGATCTATTGGCTTAAGCTACTCCGCACTTACCTATGACGATTATTTTCGTTCATTGTGCCAAGCGCTTTTTTCATATCAATATACGGCTAAGCAATCCGCTATTACTGAGGATATCATATCGTGGCTATATCTGCATACCGGTGGCGTTACTGCCGTATTGATTGGACTTATCTATAATGCCCAAGAGATTGCTATTTTGGATGGCTCAGAGGTGCTGTCTTTAGAAACGCTTATGCGAGCATATAAAAGACGAATGGCTATGCTTCACGGATATCTAAGAGAAGATAGAACGAGCGTTACAAGCTACCCGGGAGCTTTGAATGAACCGTTGTGTGCTGTGGCTACAGAAGAATTGCAAACAACTACATTACCTGAGGTAATCGCAGCAGTGAAGCATACCGGAGCAGATATTATTTGCACGCTTAAAAAACATTTTGCCATAGAGGAAATTGTGCCATGACCGGCATACATTTAAAAGCCTATGAAGATGAGTTATGCTATAGCCTGTTTGCCCGCTACTATTTACATAGCGGCTATTTAGCATACCGATCAGCAGCAGAGGATTTATATATCAATCCAAACGCCAAGCCGAATATCGAACTATGCAATTTACTGACACCGCTTTGCCAAAATCAATTTGGATCACCGGCAACCTTTATATGTGAACATACAATATTCAACTACTATAACGCATTCCTGCCACCGGAGAAACAAGCAGCAGTTTGGAATATGGCTTTGGTTATGGATATTAAAAAATTGTCCAATGCCTTGCCGATACCGAAAAGCAAATATGTCCGCTATCTTCGCTATTGCCCGGTGTGTGTTTCTGAGGACAGATGCCAATATGGCGAAGCATATTGGCATAGATCGCATCAGCTATATGGCATATCTGTTTGCCATAAACACGGC
>JAZNCT010000070.1:0-3945 GCA_045587665.1 Eubacteriales bacterium | reverse complement strand
TACAAAATTCGACGCATATACAAATATATTATACCACACAATTAAAAAATTTCAATATGACATAAAAAATATTGCATAGACAACATAGCAAAGAAGTGCACTGAAAATCCAGTGCACTTCTTTGCTTATTTAAGAAATCCGTTTACAATCTGTTCTTCCGCCTCTGCTTCACTAAGTCCAAGCGTCATAAGCTTTATCAGCTGTTCGCCGGCTATCTTGCCGATAGCGGCCTCGTGAATAAGGCTTGCATCTGTGTTGTTTGCCAAAATTTCCGGGATCGCACTTACGCTTGCATTATCCATGATGATTGCATCACATTCGGTGTGACCTGCGCACTTATTATTTCCATTGATCTTAGAAATAAATATCTGATGTGAGGTATCCTTTGCAACGCTCCTTGAAACAACATTTGTGCTGGAGTTTTCGCCGTCAAGATCAACCTTAAACTCGGTCCTCGCATACTGTGCGCCGTGGGTCATCAGCTTTTCATGTATAATTAGTGTTGCATCCTTGTCAAGGCGGGCATTTGTGATTCGGTTTGTAGAGTCAATTCCCTTTATCTGAGTTGTCTCCATTTCCATTGTACTGCCCTCAGACAGGCTGATAATGGTTGTGGGATTCATTATATTTTCTCCGCCGCTCTCTTCTTTGCCGCCTTCGCCGTAATGCTTTTCAATGTATTTCAGTTTTGAATTTTTACCAACAAAAAAGCTGTGAATACCGTCGTGTCCCGATCTTTCGGAACCGCAATTGTGAATTCCGCATCCGGCAATTATCGTAACATCGCAGTTCTCTCCAATATGAAAATCATTATAAACGAGATCGCTAAGGCCCGTTTCGCTTATAATAACAGGAATATGAACAGTCTCGCCTTTAGTACCGCTCTTGATAAAAATATCTATACCGGATTTATCGTTTTTTGTAACAATATCAATATTTTCGGTAGTATTCCTTGAAGAAAGTGTCCCGTTTGCACGAATATTATATGCCCCCTCCGGAATTGCGGTTATACCTGCAATGTTTTGAAGTAGATTCTTTTGAATTATATCCATATCCACACCCCCTTAAACAGTTTTATCTGTGAGCACCTTGCAGGCACCGGAAGCATTCATCATTTCAGGAAGTATCTCCTCTCTTGTTCCAACCCTGTCAAGTTTTCCTGCGGCAATGACTATGATCTTATCGGCAATGTTGAGAATTCTCTCCTGATGAGAGATAATAATTATTGAGCCGTTAATATTATCGTGCATTTTTTCAAAAACATTGATGAGATTGTTAAAGCTCCAAAGGTCAATACCTGCCTCCGGTTCATCAAAAACAGAGATCTTAGTTCCCCTGGCAATGATCATAGCGATCTCAATTCTCTTAAGCTCACCGCCCGAAAGACTTGCATTTACTTCTCTGTTTATATAATCTCTTGCACAAAGCCCAACCTCAGAAAGATAAGAGCAGGCCTCTGCAATGCTGATATCCTTGCCTGCGGCAAGGGTTATAAGGTCCTTAACAGTCAGCCCCTTAAACCTGACCGGCTGCTGAAAAGCAAAGCTGATGCCTTTTTTTGCACGCTCGGTTATGGAAAGCTCTGTAATATCCTCCCCATCAAGTATTATCCTGCCGCTTGTGGGAGTATAAATACCTGCAATGATCTTTGCAAGTGTGGATTTGCCACCGCCGTTAGGACCTGTAATTGCAACAAATCTTTCGTTTATTTTAAGACTGACGTCCTTTATTATCTCTTTTTCCATTCCGTTGTCATCAACAACATAGGAAATATTTTCAAGTTCCAACATTTTATAAAATCTCCTTTCCTTTGAGATCAACATATTATAGCATATAATTACATTTTTTTCAAGTAGTTATTTTCTCTATTTTATGTGACACGGTCACATTAGTTTTCACCTTAAAAACAAAAAATAATTTAGAAGATCAAAAGTTGTAACCTTCCTTGAAATATTTATTCCTTGGTTTTGCAATCTTAATGCCGAAAATAACGGTTTTATGGCAGGCTGGCGTACTGAATTTGCCGAATGCCTTCGTTATTTTGATACAGCCCCACAGGCAACAAGGGTAAGATGCCCTGTTAAGATAAGTGCAAGACTTGGTGACAATGTTTGCCCCCCTTCCTCTACAACTTTGTTAAATGCTTTTAAATTTTATAAGAATAGAATTGTAAAGCTTCATCTTGAATATCATGCTGCATTTTTCGCTTGCAAGTATAATACGTCATAATAACTGCCCTGTCATTTCCGTTTGTTGCACCACTGAATAATATAAAACCTCCGCAAGTTTATACTTTGATGATAACACTATACGAAAAAGATTCGTAATTTTATCTCAAAAAATGCAGAAAAAAGAAGAAAATGAAATATACTTGTAATATAATTATCCTTGACAATCGGACATAATTATTATATAATGTAGTGTGCTGATCTCAGAGCAGCGTCAATATGGGGGCGCAATGGTTTCGACAGGGATTCTGAGGTATGATAAGCGTGGCGGGCCGGCTAATCCCGATAAAATGGCTAAATTAAAAAATAGACGACAACTCTAAAGTTGCTATGGCTGCCTAATTAAATGCACCGCAAGGTGCATTTAATGGCAGTGCTGCGGTTCATTTAATACCGCCCGTTCCGCCCGGGAATACTGCGACCCGAGCCTGAGCGTCATGTTAGCAGTGAACTTGCATCGGCCTTTCGCCCTTGAGCCGATCAAGCACAAAAGGGCTACCCTAAAGGAAAGTCTGTTTGCCGACGCTCCCGCAGGGGAATTTTCAAAAGACAAACTGCCCACGGAGAAGGTCATATCAAGGGGTTTTTGGACACGGGTTCGATTCCCGTCGCCTCCACCATCTTTTTTGTACGGTGTAGCCATTCCAGACCACCATTTTATTATAAAAACGGTGCAGCCACCAATTATGATAAGATATTTGCTTCAGATGCAGATATGAAAGGTCTGCAGACGCTTGTTGATCAGTATTTTGATGATAAAGCCTTCAGAGATTACAATTTTGAATAAAACAAAATCGGCACTCTTCGGGGTGCCGATTTCTTTATAAAGCTTTATATTTTGATATAATTTCTCGATTTTGTGTAGACATTTTGGTAAAAATGTGTTATAATAATTTAAATTTTGTTATGGCGGTCTAAAATGGAAATTAAAAAGCTTATCAGTCAAAACTACCGCTCCAATACTTTTATCATTTCTTCGGGTAAACACTGCGCTGTTGTTGACCCCGGTATGGAAAGCGGCCTGATCATACAAGCGATAAAAGAAATGGGGCTTTCCCCTGTTTTTGTCTTATTGACTCACGGACATTTCGATCATATTTTTTCACTTGATACTCTTAAAAAGCATTTTGATATTCCGGTTTATATCCATGAGGATGATGCAGAAATGCTAACCGATTCCAATAAAAATGCTTACTCCTTCTTTTTTGCCGACAGTTTTAGGCAAAACAAAGCGGATTTCACCTTTAAAGACGGCGACAGACTGAATATAAACAATGAAGATTTGACCGTCATCCACACCCCCGGTCATTCAAAAGGCTCTTCGTGCTTTATGTGCGGCAGAGATTTACTGACCGGCGACACGCTTTTTGAAAACGGAATCGGTCGCAGTGACCTTTATGGCGGCGATGCGCACAAACTATTCGATTCTTTAAAAGCTCTCGGTGCTATCGAAAACAAGGATTCGTTAAAGATCTATCCCGGACATGGTGGATGTTCTCTTTTGTCGGATGCTCTTGACAAGGTTTTATATTAACATTTTATATAGAGGAATATTATTATGGATTTTAATTATCTTGCAGATCTTCTTTTTCCTGAAGTTAAGGAAACTCCTGAGGAACTTGAAAGCAGGTTCCAAAAAAGAGAGCTTCCCGAAGGGGCTAAAGTTACACGCTTTGCCCCCAGCCCCACAGGATTTGTTCATTTTGGTGGACTCTTC
>JAZNCT010000069.1:0-8236 GCA_045587665.1 Eubacteriales bacterium | reverse complement strand
AAATTTATTTTATAAAAAAATAATTTTTTTCCACATCAAGCTATATGTTTTTAATTGGGTTAAAAAGTATGTATCAAACATATCAGCGAAAGAAGAAAAAATAAAATATCCTTTTAAATAAAGGAAAAAACAGATAAATATAAAAGTTTCCACTTTTTCCACATCACATAATAATAATACTTCTAAATTCTATTCTATCTATTCTTTCTTTTCTATCGGAGAGGAAAAAAGAAAAACGACGGAGGAAATAAAAATGAAAATTATTTTTGATAGAACAAAAGCAGCAAAGGCGATCGCTCCCCTTATGGCAACTGCAGGAAAAAATTCAACACTTCAGTCTATCGAGGGAATACTGATAGAGGCAAAGGCACCGAATACCGTTATTCTCACAACATACGATCTTGATAAGGGAATGAGAACAACGGTTGAAGCAGAGGTTGCAGAGGAAGGATATTTTGTTGTAAATGCGCAAAAGTTTAATCAGGCCCTTCATGTTATGGAAAGCGACAAAATAACTTTTACGGTAGATGATAAATTCAGGGCAACAATTAAAAGCGGAAAGGCAGAGATAAGTATGCACGCCATAGACGGCGAAGAATTTCCCGCTGTGCCCTCTTTAAAGAGTGAAATGGGTTTTTATATAGGTCAAAGCGTTCTTCGCAAAATGCTGTCAAAAATAAGCTATGCAATGGCTGTTAACGACCAGAGAGCAGTTCTCAACGGATGTTTTATTCACGTTGAAGATAACTTTATATCACTTGTAGCTTGTGACGGACATAAGCTTGCAAGCTGCAAAAAAACTACCGATATAAAGAAAGGAAACGAAGAGGACAGATATATCAGCTATTCCTTTATTCTTCCCTCAAACACTGTAAATCAGCTCTACAGTATTCTTTCTGACAATGAGGAAGCTATTACAAGAATATATCTTATGAGAAAGCATATAGTTTTTGAAATTGGCGGGTTTACTTTCTTCTCAAGACTTATAGAGGGAGAATATATAGATTTTGAGAGAATAATAATAACAAATCACAAGATAAATGTTGAGGCGGATAAGGACGAGCTTATGAGTGCTCTTGAAAGAGCGGCTCTTATAACAGAGGAAAAGATAACAGGAAGCGTTCGCTCCCATGTTAAGCTGAATGTTGAGGGAAATTTTATGGAGATATCTGCCGTTTCAACAAACGGAAGTTCTTATGATGAAGTGAAGATAGATCACAGCGGTGAAAATGTTCTTATCGCTTTCAACAACAAATATCTTATGGATACTCTCCGCTCATGCGATACAGAAAAGGTTAGATTTTCTATATCATCTCCTCTTACGGGAATGAATGTTGAGCCTGTTGATGAAGAAGAGGGCATTGAAGAGCTTTATATGATACAGCCTATCAGAATGAAGGAATAATATTTTTTAAATATTGAGGCTTTTTCTATGATCTGCAAGTATATAAAAATAAAGAATTACAGAAATATAGAAGATGCTGCTGTGAGTTTTGATGACGGAGTAAATATTCTTATAGGAGATAACGCACAGGGAAAAACGAATCTTCTTGAGGGTATATATATCTTTTCTCTCGGAAAAAGCTTCAGAGGTGCAAAAGAAGCTGACGTTATAAGATTTGGCGAGAACGAAGCTCTTATCGAAATGGGCTTTAAAACAGAGAGACGCAGTGATATTCAAAATCTTAAGATCCATGTTGCGAGAGGAAAAAGAAGAAGAATTGAGCTTAACGGGGTAAAAATAGAAAGACTTTCTGAAATGATAGGAAGTTTTATTGCAGTTCTGTTTTGCCCGGAGCATCTTTCTCTTATAAAAGAAGGACCTTCTATGAGGCGCAATTATCTTGATATTGCCATATCGCAGTTCAGGCCTGTTTATTTAAAGTCTCTTCAAAGATATTATTCTATTCTCGATCAGAGAAACAGACTTATAAAGAATGCAGAAGAAGACAGAAGAACTCTTGATTCAACAATTTCGCTCTGGTCAGAGCAGCTTTCACATGAGGCGGCTCTTATAAGCAGCTTCAGATATAAATATGTTAAAAAGGTTGAAGAGGCGGTTTCAAAATACTTTTCCGATATGACAGGAATGAAGGAAAAAATTGAAATGGAATATATAGGTTCTTCAAAGCAAATCGGAGAGGAATATCTTGATATAAATGCTGTTGAAAACAGATATAAAGAGCTTCTTTCAAAAAACATAGAGAGAGAAATAGCGGCAAAGTCAACCTTGTGGGGAATTCACAAGGATGATATTGAAATAATGATAAACGGTAAGAGCGCAAGAATGTTTGGCTCACAGGGTCAGCAGAGATCTCTTGCTCTTGCAATGAAGCTTGCCGAGGGTGATATCTGCTTTTTTGAAACAAAAGAAAGACCTGTTCTTCTTCTTGACGATGTGCTGAGCGAGCTTGATGAAAAAAGGAGAGAATTTCTCCTTTCAAACATAAAAGACAGACAGGTTATAATAACCACTTGCGAAAAAATTGATTTTGGTGATGCAAAAAGAATATTTGCCGAGAGTGGAAAATATTACGAATAAAATTGGGAGAGATCTATGTATCTTCATGTTGGAAACAATAGAAATATAAGAGAGAAAAATATAATCGGAATATTTGACACAGACAACGCCAGCATATCGGCGGAGACGAGAAAATATCTTGTTGAAGCAGAAAAAGAAGGATTTCTCGAGGCGGCATCAAATGAGATACCGAAATCATTCATAATATATTCGGATACAGAAAGCGATTTTGCCGACAGAGGAAAATTTAAAATATGCTTTTCACAGCTTTCTTCAATTGTTCTTCTTGGAAGAATGAAAAGCTTTTATGAAAATCTTTAAAAATTATTTTATGTAAAAAGATAAAACTGAAAGGAAAGACAAATGCAAAACAAGGAAAATCACGTTTATGACGAAAGCCAAATACAGGTGCTTGAAGGTCTTGAGGCTGTTAGAAAGCGCCCGGGTATGTACATTGGCTCAACCTCAGAGAGAGGTCTTCACCATCTCGTGTATGAGATAGTGGATAACTCTATCGACGAGGCTCTTGCGGGTCACTGCTCTCGCATAGAGGTGACTATTCATAAGGATAATTCTGTTTCTGTTCGTGATAACGGAAGAGGTATTCCCTCAAATATTCACCCTAAAATGGGTATTCCTACTCTTGAGGTGGTTTATACAGTCCTTCACGCAGGCGGAAAATTTGGCGGAGACGGATATAAATTTTCAGGAGGCCTTCACGGAGTTGGTGCTTCTGTTGTAAACGCACTTTCAGAGTGGGTTGAGGTTGATAACTGCTATGACGGAAAAAGATATACCGAGCGTTTTGAAAAAGGTAAAGTAACAAGAGCCTTTAAATGTGAGGGAGAAACAGATGATCACGGTCTTTATGTGAGATTTAAGCCGGATGCAGAGATATTTACAGAAACGACAGTATTCAGCTATGAAATTCTTCTTAACAGACTTCGCGAGCAGGCATTTCTGAACGGTGGAACAAATATTGTTCTGCGTGACGAAAGAGTTGATCCCGTAAGAGAAGACGACCTTATGTATGAGGGCGGAATAATTTCATTTGTAGAATATCTCAATTCTCAAAAAACAGATGATAAAATTCATCCTCAGGTCATTTATATGAAGGCTGAAAAGGATAACTTTGTTGCAGAGGTTGCCCTTCAGTATACAACATCATATTATGAAACACTTATTTCTTTTGCAAATAATATCCACACTATAGAAGGCGGAACTCACGATATAGGATTTAAGACAGCTCTCACAAAGGTACTTAATGACTATGGCAGAGCAAAAAAGATACTTAAAGACAGCGAAAAGAATCTTTCCGGCGAAGACGTGCGTGAAGGACTTACTGCTATTATTTCTGTTAAGCTTACAGATGCTCAGTTTGAAGGTCAGACAAAAGGAAAACTGGGTAACAGCGAAATGAGACCTTTTGTTTACAGCATGGTGTCAGCTAAGCTTGCAGAATTTCTTGAAGAAAATCCTGCTGTTGGAAAAACTATAATCGAAAAGGCAGTTGAAGCAACAAGAGCAAGAGAGGCAGCAAGAAAAGCAAGAGAAGAAACAAGAAGAAAGGGATTTCTTGAGGGCGGCTCAATGCCCGGAAAGCTGGCAGATTGTCAGGAAAGGAAGGCAGAGCTTACCGAGCTTTATCTGGTTGAGGGAGACTCTGCGGGAGGAAGTGCAAAGCAGGGCAGAGACAGCCGTTTTCAGGCAATCCTTCCCCTCAGAGGAAAGGTTCTTAACGTTGAAAAGAGCCGTGAGGCAAGCGTTTACGGAAATCAGTCTCTTACACCTATCATTCAGGCTCTCGGATGCGGAATAGGAAGAGAAAACTTTGATATAAACAAACTCCGCTATGGAAAGATAATTATTATGGCCGATGCGGATGTTGATGGATCTCATATAAGAATACTTCTACTAACATTCTTCTATCGCTATATGAGACAGCTTATTGAGGACGGTCACGTTTATTTTGCTCAGCCGCCGCTTTATAAGGTTTGGAAGGGCAAGCAGGTCAGATATGCTTTCAGCGATGAAGAAAGAGATCAGTATATGGCTGAGCTTGGAGGAAATGCAGATACTCAGCGCTATAAGGGTCTTGGTGAGATGAACCCTGATCAGCTTTGGGAAACAACTATGGATCCAAATACAAGAACTATTCTAAGGGCAACTCTTGATGACGCTATCGCCTGTGATAATATGTTCTCAATACTTATGGGAGATAAGGTTGAACCAAGAAGAGAATTTATTCAGGAAAACGCAAAATATGCGGAAAATCTTGATATTTGATTTTTAAAACCAATCTTTAAATAAGAAGAAAGGCAAAAATAAAAGTGGCAAAGAAAAACGATTACACAGAACAGGATATACTTTTTGAAGATCAAAAGATAGTTGATGTTGATATCGAAAAGGAAGTTAAAAAATCATTCATTGAATATTCGATGAGTGTTATAACAAGCCGTGCTCTTCCTGATGCAAGAGACGGTATGAAGCCGGGTCAGAGGCGAATTATGTACGCTATGTATGAGGATAATCTGACACACGATAAGCCTTATTGCAAATCGGCTACAACAGTTGGTAACGTGCTCGGTCGCTATCATCCTCACGGTGATGCGGCAGTTTACGGCACAATGGTGCGCTTTGCTCAGGATTTCTCTCTGCGCTATACCCTTGTTGACGGTCAGGGTAACTTTGGCTCTGTTGACGGAGACCCACCGGCGGCTTACCGTTATACAGAGGCAAGAATGAGCAGAATTGCCGATTATCTGATGAGAGATATCGAAAAGGACGTTGTTGATTTTGTTCCAAACTTTGATAACAAGAGGAAAGAACCAACAGTTCTTCCTTCAAAGTTTCCAAATCTTCTTGTAAACGGATCTATCGGTATAGCTGTAGGTATGGCTACATATATTCCTCCTCATAATCTCTGCGAGGTTATAGATGCAACCGAATACCGCATGGATAATCCCGAATGCACAACAGAAGAGCTGATGCAGTATATAAAGGGTCCCGATTTTCCAACTGCCGCAACCATTTACGGAACACGGGGAATAGTAGAAGCATACAAGACCGGCAAGGGCCGAGTTATGGTTCGTGCAAAGGGTGAGATAGAGGCTGAAAAAAACCGCATAATCTTTACAGAAATTCCTTATCAGGTAAATAAGAGCGAGCTTTGCAAGAGCATCGTTCCGCTGGTTAAGGATAAGAGGATAGAGGGAATCACCGATATAAGAGATGAATCGGGCAAGGACGGTATGAGAATAGTTATCGAATACCGCCGTGATGCAAATCCCCAGGTCATAATGAACCAGCTCTATAAATACACCCAGCTTCAGGACACCTGCGCTATCAATATGCTTGCGCTTGTGGACGGAGAGCCAAAGATACTTCCCCTTGCAGACATTCTTGATATATATATCAAACATCAGAAGCAGGTCATAACAAGAAGGACAGGCTTTGAGCTTCGCAAGGCCGAAAAGAGAGCTCATATACTTGAGGGATATATCATTGCAACCGATAATATTGATGAGGTTGTTGAAATAATGAAGACATCTGAGTCTATTCCTCATTCAAAGGAAAGACTTTGCACACGCTTTGGTCTTACCGACGAGCAGGCACAGGCTATAGTTGAAATGACTCTCGGCCGCCTTACCGGTATGGAAAGACAGAAGATTGAGGATGAGCTCCAGAAGCTGAATGAGCTTATTGCAGATCTTCGTGATATCCTTGCAAACGAATACAGAGTTATGGATATCATAAAAGAAGAGATGAGAGAGATAAAGAACAAGTTTGGTGACGATAGACTGACCGATATTGTTGAGGCAGAAGAGGAGATAGACCTTGAGGATCTTATAGAGCGCCACACCTGCGTTATCACAATGACAAACAGCGGATATATCAAGCGTCAGCATGTTTCAGAATATGCGGCTCAGAACCGCGGCGGTGTTGGTAAGATAGGTATGACAACCAAGGAAGATGACTTTATCGACAAGGTAACGGTTATGAATTCTCATTCCTATCTGATGCTCTTTACAAATACGGGCAGAGTTTATACCGTCAAGGGCTATAGAATTCCTGAGGCTTCAAGAACAGCAAAGGGAACTAATGTTGTTAATATTCTTGACCTGCGTGAGGATGAAAAAATTACAGCTGTGATCGGAATAAGTGATTTTGTTGACGGCGAATACCTTACAATGGTAACAAAGAACGGCGTTATCAAAAAGACCCTTCTTACTGATTTTGAATATCAGAGAAAGGGCGGAAAGATAGCAATAGGACTTGACGAGGGAGACGATCTTGTTTCCGTGCTCCATACAAACGGACAAAATGATGTTATCATTGCTTCACATGAGGGACACACTGTCAGATTCAGCGAGCAGAACGTAAGAGCAATGGGCAGACCTGCAAGAGGAGTAAGAGGTATGAGCCTCAGAGACGGCGACTTTATAAAGGGAGTTGCTATCGTTGAAGAAGGAAAGTCACTGCTTACCATCACCGAAAATGGTAAGGGAAAGAGAACAGAATTTGGCGACTTCAGAAATATGAAGAACCGCGGCGGTACAGGATATATGTGCCATAATATCACCGATGAAACAGGTCTTATTGCAGGAATTGCCGCAGTTGGCGAGGATGATGATGTTATGATAATAACCGATCAGGGTACTATCATAAGAACAGGAGTTTCTTCTATCAACAAATATTCGAGAACTGCAGCAGGCGTAAAGGTTATGAATGTTGATGCAGATTCAATAATTTCAAATATAGTTCGCATTGCACCCGAAAGTGAAATTATAGATGAAGCAGGGAAAACAGAAGAGGAATAATAATATGTTTTCTTATGTAAAAGAAAAAATAAAGTTATCATTTCCGGTAATATTACTTTTCGTTTTAATTTTTTCCTTTTCTTCCTGTTCAACACCGCCGCCGGAGCTTGAAACGGTGAGGGAGGAATATATAGCACTTGTGGAGGCATCTGCCGAAATAAACGGATTTATTTTTGGAGAAGGACTTCCTGTTTATAAAAGAGACGGATCAGAAGAAGAAAAGCTGGTATATCAGAATCTTGCAAGCGCACTTGATAATTATGAATCTGTTAGAGATGACAGCAAATATCTCACAATAGATGATATGAAGGAAGCGGCAAAAGAGGTATATTCTGAAGAATATCTTAAATCTGCATTTCAAATGGCATTTGACGGATTCGCAGATGAGGTTGCCGGAGTTTCAGCTGCCAGATACCTTGAATGGGACGGTTGGCTTTATCAAAGCATGCACTATGAGCCTCTTATAGAGGAAACAAGAACCTATAATTACAGCACAATGGAGATAGTTAAGCCTTCAAACGGAGAATATGTAAATGTCAGCATAGAAAGCGAACTAAATGGGGAAAAGAAAACAATAATTCTTGCTTTTTCGCTGACCGAAAACGGCTGGAGACTTGACACCCCAACATACTGAAAAAAGCCCACTGCGGTTCACTCCGAACGATAGGTTTCGGAGAACGAAAGCAGTGGGCGGTTTATTTACCCAAATTGCGCCGGTGCTTTATGGCGCAATTTGGGAATGGCGAGTTTATCTCGGAGCGACTTTGAAAATTGCTATCTTGCAATTTTCAGGAGCGAGGGTCTCACAGGAGGGGCGTGCTCAGAGGGGAACTGCGTTCCCCTCTGATGTTTCTTTTGCCTCCTTTGGGAAATGCCAAAGGAGGGGCCCGCGCGG
>JAZNCT010000068.1:0-5463 GCA_045587665.1 Eubacteriales bacterium | reverse complement strand
GCTGCCTGTTTTTGTGCTGTGAAGGGCGTTTGAGACCCCTGTTTCAAGAGCGGATGTGATGCTTTCTGCCGCCGCTTCCGCTTCTTCTGCGGCTTCACTTGCCGCAAGAGCAGACGATGCCGCAGCCGCTTCTGCTTCTTCTGCCTTCTCGTTTGCTTCCTTTGCTTTTTCGGCATTGCTACTTGATTCTTCTATAATATTTTTAGTGAGCGCCAGTGTGCTTTCCATCTTTTCTTCAGCACTTTTTGCGGTGTTATATATCTGTGCCACAACCGAAGGGCTTGGCTCTTTTGCTTCTGTTCCGCCAATCATGGCACCCTGTTGTATTGTGCCTAACTGACCCCACACGGTTGGAAGCTTAATGCCTGACATATCCGCGCCGTATGCGCCTACCCACAGTACTTGATCTGCGTTTCCTTCTTGCAAAACCTCCCATGGCAGCTCACAGTGATCATTTTCAATCAGTTGATTTACCGATATTTCTCCTGCCTTGAAAATGGCGGTCTTTACAAGTGTGTTCCATGAATCATCAAACTCAAAGAAAATATCATATAGTTTGCTGGAGCCCGTTGTGAGAGGCTCTTTTTCTGTGATTTTTAGAATCGTTTTATTGACTTTTACTTTAAACATTTTACCTCCTGTTCATATTTCTGAACTTATATTTAAAAGCATAATTGATATTCAAAAGCCGACGCTTGAAAATACCCCCGAGATATTTTCCTGTGTGCAGTGCTTTTGCCAAATAATATATTTTTACATAATCTCACCTCCTGTTTCGGTTTCCCGAACTATGATAGCACATAATTTTTGAGCTGTCAAATTTGAAAATCGTTTTTTTTTGCATTTTCCCTTGAATGATGAATCAACATAGTGTATAATGAGAAAAAATCAACCGTGAAAATGGAGAAAATAAAATGAAGCACATGATGTATTCAAGGCAGATACCTGTAAAAAAGCAGTATGATGTAATAATTTGCGGCGGCGGTGTTGCCGGCATTGCGGCGGCGGTAAGTGCAGCAAAAAACGGTCTTTCTACATTGCTTCTTGAAAAAAGCAATATTCTTGGGGGGCTTGGAACTTTAGGACTTATAAATATGTTTGTTCCAATGTGCAACGGTCGCGGAAAGCAAATTATTTTCGGGCTTGCTGAAAAATGGCTTCGCATGAGTGCTGAGCTTGGCTGGGACACTATACCGGAGGAATGGAAAAACGGTGAGCCAAAAGAGCCTACTCAAAAAAGGTACACTCAGCGATATTCCCCCGCAATCTTTGCATATCAGTTGACCGAAGAACTGAAAAAAAGCGGCTCGGACATTCTCTTTGACTGCATGGCTGCAGACCCAATTATGGATGGAAACAGATGTACAGGCGTTATCACTGAAAGCAAGGGGGGAACAGAATTTTATCCCTGCCGCATTTTGATTGATACTACAGGAGATTGTGATGTGCTAAGACGTGGTGGAATACCAACTGTCAGCGGAGAAAATTTTTTCACATTTTTATCAAAAATGGTTACGCTTGACGGATGCAGAAAAGCACTTGAATCGGGTGATATTGGCATGATATACAGCAAAATTGCCGGCGGCGGGATAAATCTTTTTGGTGATAATCAGCCGGTAGATATGCCTCGCTGGTCCGGGCTTTGTGCTGAGGAGGTTACCGATTATATTGTGCGCAATCACTTGCTTATTCTTGAAAAGCTTAAGGCTACAGACAGGAGATCACGGGAGATAGTCACAACTCCGGGCATGCCGCAATTCCGTACAACTGCTCACATAAAGGGAGATTATTCGCTTAAGATTGCAGATGCTTATCGGCATTTTGATGATTCTGTTTGTGCGATCAATGATTTTGAGCACCGTGATCATCTTTTTGAGGTGCCGCTGCGTGCGCTGACCAGAAAGGATTTTCCCAATATCATCACTGCCGGAAGAAGTGCTGACGGAACAGGATACGGTTGGGATCTGCTTCGAGTAATTCCCCCTGCGATCCTCACCGGACAGGCGGCAGGTGAAGCGGCAACGCTGGCCATAAAAAGCGGCACAGCAGTTTCGGGTGTTGATATTTCTGCCTTGCAGTCAAAGCTTGAGAGAGAAAATGTTATGATACATTTTCCGGATTCTTATGTGCCTGAAGATAAAACAGTGATCATCCACGGAAAAAATGCTGCGGAAATCGAAGGCGGCCACATGTAAACAGGTCCTTTTGAAGGCTTGAAAGCCAAAATGCGTATAAAAGAGGGATAAAAGAAACGGATCCGCCAATGCTTTTGGCGGATCTGTTTGCGTTATAAAATTTGAATTATCCAATAAATAAGGCCATATAGTGCGCCTGCAAGGGTGCCGTAGAGGAGAACGGGTCCTGCCACTGTAAATATTTTAGCACCGACACCTAGAACAAGTCCTTCAGCTTTTGTGTCGATAGCAGGTGAAACAACAGAATTTGCGAAGCCTGTTATTGGCACCAGAGTTCCTGCACCTGCGTGTTTAGCAATGCAGTCGAAGATCCCGAGCCCTGTGAGAAGAGCGGATATAAAAATAAGTGACACTGAGGTAAGGGTTCCCGAATCTTCTTTTGAAAGCCCCCAAAGGGTGTATGCGTTTGTAAGGACCTGTGCAAAGGTGCATATTGCACCGCCTGTGCAAAATGCCCATACGCAGTTTTTTGCGAGAGGGGATTTTGGTGCGTGTGCGGTGGCATATTTTTTGTAGGTTTTCTTATCAATGTTCATTTTTTTGCTCTCCGAAAAGAAATTTTTATATTATTTTTGCACAAGTTTTCGGAAATATGTAACAAAATTTAAAAAATCCTCTTTACTTTAACAGCTTTTAGGCATATAATATATACGATGAAGATTATAAAAAGCAAAAAGGAGCATTTTATGTCAAAGTTTGATAGCTTTATCAGCAAGGTTGGAAAAGTGGCAGACAAGGCCGCAAAAGGAACAGTTAAGCTTACGGACATAACAGCCACAAAGGTGAAGATAAAGGCGGAGCAGGCAAGGCTTTGCGATAGATATGAGCAGCTTGGAAAGGCGGCAGAAACATATTTGAGATCAAAGGATGAGCTGCCGTATCAGATCGCTTCCTCACTTGATGAGGTATACAATGTGATGGCGAAGATAGCGGCTCTTAATGCGGAGCTTGATGAAAAAAAGGCAAAATATGAAAGTGAGGCCAAGGAAAAGGCCGCAGAAACCGAAGGATCAGAAGAAACCGAATGATCGGCACCTATAAAAACAGCGTCTGGAGCACCGTGCTTCAGACGCTGTTTTTACGATAGGTCAAGGCTTGCAGATTTAATTTTGCATTTCAAAGAAATATTTTTCGTGGTGAGCTCTTACGCTTTGCACAAGACCGATTATTATATACATAGAAAGCATTGATGACCCACCGTAGCTCATAAAGGGGAGGGTGATTCCAACCACAGGCAGTATTGCCATGCACATTCCCAAATTTTCAAGGGTCTGAACTATGATAACAGCCGCAGCTCCTATGCAGATGTAAGCTCCTGTCAGGCACCTTGCCTGCCTTGCTATCATAAGTATACGAACAACCATAACAATGAGTGTGAGGATAAGAATCATTCCGCCAACAAATCCGAATTTTTCGCAAAAGGAAGCAAAAATAAAGTCTGTGTGAGAAGCGAACAGTCTTTCATAATATGAGCCGCCGTCGATACCCTGTCCCCACATTCCGCCGTTTGCAACAGCCTGACGGCTGAGAAGCGGCTGGAGTCCCTTATCAAGAGGGTCAAGCTCAGGGTTGAAGCCCACAAGGATCCTCTTTTGCTGATAGTCATGGAGCATTGGCCATATATAGGGAAAGCCGATGAGAGCTGCCGCGCCTGCGCCTGCAAAAAGCCAAACGCTGAGACCTGCGCAAAAAAGCATAACCAGAGTAAATGCCATATAAACAAGGGCAACGCCAAGGTCTCCGGAGATAAGTATCAGACCTATAATAAGTCCTGCGTGGAGCGCAAGCCCTATGAGATTTTTAATGTTGTTGATCTTGTCCTTCACAGCGGCAAGATGCTTTGAAAAGGTCATTATATATGCAGCCTTTACAAATTCTGAGGGCTGGATGCCAACGGGGCCAAAGCGGAGATAGCTTGTGTTTGTTCCAACAGCCTTTCCGAAGATAGGTGTTATAACAAGCAAGGCTAAAGAGAAGATATAGAACGCAGTGCCGAATTTTTCGATAAAGTCCTCATAGTCCACCATAGTTATTATCAGCATCATGCCTATGCCGAGAACTACTGATACTATCTGAACAACAAATGCCGAGGTTGAAAAATCCATCATTTTGCCAAGTCCGCCCCCGAGGGTGGAAAGACTCATTGCCGTCAGGAGCAGGGTGCAGATAAGGAGCACAGGGTCGATCATGCCGACTCTTTGCCTTGCGGATATACTGAATGATCTGACCGTATGCGTCACCTCCCGACAAAAATATACAATTTATTATATAATATATAGACACAAATGTCAAGGGGGAGAGTTTTTCCATAGAGAGATCGTTGAAGCAAACAAAACGCTGAGGCACGAAGGTGCCTCAGCGTTTTTACTGTTAAATATCAATAGGCTCTTGCCCAAACGACCATATGCTTTGCAGGCTTTCCGCAGCAAACGCAAACGTCCTCTATCATTTCCTGCTCAAGAGGAATACAACGAGAGCCGATTCCTGTCTGTGCCTTTACAGAGTTTTCACATTCCTCGTCGCCGCACCACATTGCCTTTACAAATCCGTCGCCTGTCTTCAGTGCTTCGTTTATCTCTTCGATAGTTTTGCAGGAATATGTTCTCTTTTCTCTGTTTGCAAGTGCTTTTGCAAACATACCGTCGCGAACCTCTGTAAGCTTTGCCGAAACGGTTGCGGTAAGATTTTCAAGGCTTACAACTGCCTTTTCAAGATTGTGACGTGTAACCACAACGCACTGACCGTTTTCAATGTCACGAGGGCCGATCTCAATGCGGAGCGGAACACCCTTCATTTCATATTCGGCATATTTCCAGCCGGGGGAGTTGTCGCTGTTGTCAAGCTTAACTCTGAATGATTTCTTCAGCTCGTCATAAAGCTCAGTAGCCTTCTCGATAACACCGGGCTTGTGAGCTGCAACGGGGATGATAACCACCTGTATCGGTGCAACCGCAGGAGGAAGAACAAGACCGTTGTCGTCGCCGTGAGTCATTATGATTCCGCCTATCATTCTTGTGGTGCAGCCCCAAGAAGTCTGGAAGGGGTATGCAAGGGTATTTTCTTTTGTCTGATATGTGATATCAAAGGCTCTTGCAAAGCCGTCGCCAAAGAAATGAGAGGTAGCTGCTTGCAGAGATTTACCGTCATGCATAAGCGCCTCGATAGCGTAGGTATCCTCAGCGCCGGCAAATTTGTCGGAGGGAGTTTTGCGTCCCTTTATAACGGGGATTGCAAGATCGTTTTCATGGAAATCCGCATAAACATTGAG
>JAZNCT010000067.1:0-13435 GCA_045587665.1 Eubacteriales bacterium | reverse complement strand
GGCTGCTGCTGAAGGCACAGTAGAAAAGCTTGAACAGGTAAAGGCAGGTCTTCTTGACGGTTCTATCAAGGTGTTTGACACAGCTAAGGATAACTTTATCACATATGAAGGCGCAAAGCTTGAATCCTATATGGCAGACGTTGACACAGACCCCGATTTCAAGCCTGATACTGAGGTTGTTAAGGACGGCTACTTCCATGAATCCGAATTCAGAAGTGCTCCTTACTTTGATGTTAAGATAGACGGTATCAATCTTCTTAACGCAGAATACTAATATCCAAGATGTTTTATGGAGTGGCGGAGCAAACGCTCCGCCACATCTTGATTATAGGGATTTTAATTTTAACGGAGGTAACAGCGTGGAAAGATCTGTTGCACTTGAGCTTCGCGGAGTTACAAAAACCTTTGGCAGTGTCATAGCCAATAATAATGTTGATCTGACAGTTTATAACGGGGAGATACTATCTATCCTGGGGGAAAACGGCTGCGGAAAAACGACCCTGATGAATATGATATCGGGTATATATTTTCCGGATAAGGGACATATTTTTGTTTCGGGAGAAGAAGTTGTGATCCGTTCTCCCAAGGATGCTTTTGACCACAAAATAGGAATGATACACCAGCATTTTAAGCTTGTTGATGTTTTTTCGGCAAGCGAAAATATTGTTCTTGGAATTGATGACAAGAGAAAATATGATATTAAAGATGTAAATAACCGTGTGCTTGAAATTTCAGAGCGTTACGGATTTCATATAGATCCACAAAAAAAGATATACGAGATGTCTGTTTCCGAAAAGCAGACGGTTGAGATAATAAAGGTGCTTTACAGGGGTGCAGATATCCTTATTTTGGACGAGCCTACCGCTGTTCTGACCCCGCAGGAGACAGAAAAGCTGTTTGATGTTCTTCGCCGTATGAGAGATGACGGAAAGGCTATAATAATCATCACTCATAAGCTTCATGAGGTGCTTTCTGTTTCTGACAGAGTTGCAGTCCTTCGCCGCGGTGAGCATATCGCAACTGTTGAAACAGCAGGAGCGACCGAGAGCCTTCTCACAGAAATGATGGTTGGCAAAAAGATAGCACTCAATATCGACCGTCCGGAGCCAAAAAATCCTGTTGACAGACTGTTTCTTGACAATGTCAGCTCTACAAATAGCGACGGAATAAAGGTGCTTGACAATATTTCCTTCACAGCAAGATCGGGTGAGATACTCGGTATTGCCGGCATTGCGGGAAGCGGACAAAAAGAGCTGCTTGAGGCTATTGCGGGAATTCAGCATCTTGACAGAGGTATTATAAATTATAATGATCCCAAAACAGGAGAAACTGTTAACCTCAGAGACAAGACACCTCTGCAGATAAGAGACCTTGGCGTTCGTCTTTCCTTTGTTCCCGAGGACCGTCTTGGAATGGGACTTGTGGGCAACATGGATATTATAGACAATATGATGCTTCGCAGCTATAAAAAAGGACATTCTATGTTCCTTGATCGCAAGGCTCCAAAGAATCTTGCGAAAGAGATAATTGACAGCCTTGAAATTGCGACCCCGGGCGCAACAACTCCTGTTCGCCGTCTTTCGGGCGGTAACGTACAAAAGGTTCTTGTTGGCCGCGAGATTGCGGCGGCACCATCGGTGCTTATGGCGGCATACCCCGTTCGAGGACTTGATATCGGTTCGTCTTACACGATCTACAGGCTTCTCAATGAGCAAAAGGCAAGGGGAGTTGCTGTGATATTTGTTGGCGAAGATCTGGATGTACTTGTGGAGCTTTGTGACAGGATTTTGGTTCTGTCCTCAGGCAAGGTATCCGGCATTGTTGATGCGAGAAACACAACAAAAGAGGAAATCGGTCTGATGATGACAAGAAGCGAAGCTTTGGAAGGCAAGATGCAGAATGATGTAGAGGAGGAAAGGCAAAATGGCACAAACTAAAGCAAAAACGCCCAAAATTCATGAGCCTCTGTTTCATATTGTCAAAAGAGACAGAATTCCCACTTGGAAATCGCTTTTGATACGCCTTTTGGCGATAGCTCTTGGCTTTATTCTTTGCGGACTTATATGCTGGATAGTGCTGGATCTGGATCCTGTAAAGTTCTATTCAACTATGATAAGCGGTGTTTTCAAATCTCCCAGAAGAATGTGGAAAATGGCAAAGAATCTGTCTGTTCTTCTTTGCATATCTCTTGCTGTTACACCTGCTTTTAAGATGAAATTTTGGAATATCGGTGCTGAGGGACAGGTTCTTATGAGCTGTCTTGCCAGCGTTGCCTGCATTATATATATGGGCGGAAAGCTTCCAAACTGGGCATTGCTTATATTTATGGCTGCCGCATCTATTATGATGGGCTCTGTGTGGGCTGTTATCCCCGCTATATTCAAGGCTAATTGGAATACAAACGAAACGCTGTTTACCCTGATGATGAACTATGTTGCAACGCTGTTTGTTTCATTTTGTCTCATCGTTTGGGTCCCTTCGGGCTCAACGACCCTTGGCGAGCAGGCACACGGTCAGCTGCCGCAGGTGATACACCCATATTTTCTGCTTGTTGTTATAGTTGCACTTATAACGGTTGCAATGCACATATATCTTAACTATTTCAAGCAGGGATATGAAATTTCAGTTGTGGGCGAAAGTCAAAAAACTGCCTGTTATATCGGAATAAATGTAAAAAAGGTAGTTATTCGCACGTTGATAGTCTCCGGAGCTCTTTGCGGTGTTGCAGGTTTTCTTATTGTTAGTGCTCTTGACCACTCTGTAACAACAACAAGCGTTGGCGGACAGGGCTTTACTGCTATAATGGTATCCTGGCTTGCAAAGTTCAATCCTCTTGTTATGGTGGCAACGGCTTTCCTGATAGTATTCCTTCAGCAGGGTGTTGACCAAGTGGCAACCGACTGCGGCATAAGCAATGCTTTTCCGAATATAATAGTGGGCATTGTGCTGTTCTTTGTTATAGGTTGTGAATTTTTCATAAACTACAGAATAGTTCTAAGGGGAAAGGAGAAGGCTGAGCAATGATAAATTATATACTTAACGCTATCGGTCTTGGTGCAACCTTCCTCTATGGCTCAACAGGTGAGATAATAACCGAAAAGGCAGGACACCTCAATCTGGGTATCCCCGGTGTTATGTGCGTTGGCGCGGCAGGCGGATGCGCAGCATTGCATTATATGATCATAAACGGTGTGACAAACGGCTTTCTGCTGGTTATCATAGGAATAATCGCTTCTTTTGGGGCAGGCGCCCTTATGGGAGCTATATACAGCTTTCTCACCGTTACACTTAAATCAAACCAAAATGTAACAGGTCTTGCAATGACCACATTTGGCGTTGGTCTTATGAAATACATAATGTCAGGTCTTATTGAGGGCTTTTCTGTTCCTTATCTCAGGGCGATCCCCTATTTCAGATTTCCGTTTGCAAACACAACAAACGCGCTGAAATATTGCGGGGTTATGGTCTTTATGGCTATAATAATTGCTTTGGGTGCCTCATTTGTTCTTTTTAAGACAAAGGCCGGTCTTCATCTTCGTGCAGTTGGTGAAAACCCTGCAACAGCAGATGCGGCAGGCATCAATGTAACTCTCTATAAATATGTGGCAACCTGCATAGGCTGCGGCATTGCGGGACTGGGCGGACTTTGCTATATTATGGATTACTCCGGCTCTCAAGAGGGTTACTTGACTATCGAAGCCCTCGGTTGGCTTGCAGTTGCTCTTGTAATTTTTGCGCTTTGGAGACCGCATCTCAGCATTTTTGGTTCTATAGTTTTCGGTGCGCTCTATATTGCAGGTTCGTTTATAACTCGTTTCAATATAATAAAAACAATGGCGGTAAACCCTCTGATAGAGATGCTTCCATATGTAGTAACTATCATTGTTCTTATCGTTACCAGCATAAGAGATAAAAAAGAGAATCATCCCCCCTCCGGTCTTGGCGTAAACTATTACCGAGAGGAAAGATAAAAACAAAAAGCTGTTGCATTTGGCAACAGCTTTTTGTTTTTTGCCTCCGGCATCTTATGGACTTTCAGAAAAAGTCTAAAAGACTCACAAAAACTTTTAAATATGTTGGATAGTATATTTTTTGTGAATCACCCCAAATAACAAACTGTTTGGTTTTTTTAAAGGATAGTTTGATATGAAAAAATTTAAATTATTCCCTGTTTGAAGGTTTCGGAGCCGGGTTTGTAGCGAAGCCCCATATCCCGGTAAATTATTGTTTATTAAAGCCTTGACAAAACAGGGGAAATATGATAAAATAATCTAAATGCGATGAAAAAGCCTGCCTTTTTTCAGTACTGCCCAGAGAAGGTCGCCTTAGGCTGAAAGCGGCCCCTGATACGGAAAAAGTGCGTTTCACTTTGGAGCATGGCAGATGAAGAGACAATAGTTTTTGCTTTGTAGTTTGTCACGGGTCGTTCCGTTAAAAACAAGATGAGTTGTCTGCGTTTTTGCAGAAATTCAGGTGGTAACACGAGGCTTTTGCTCCGTCCTGAAATATGGGCGGAGCTTATTTTTTTAAAATAATTGAAAGGACATATAAACCATGATGGAAGAAAAAATTCGCGAAATACGCGAAGAGATCGAGGCCGGTATAGACAGCTTTGACTCTTCAAAGGCACTTTACGAATTCAGAAAGATCTTTCTTGATAACAAAGAGGGAAAGATAGCTCAGCTTATGAAGGGCATGAAGGATGTCCCCAAAGAGGAGCGTCCCGCCTTTGGAAAGGTAGTAAACGAGATCAAGGAGTGGGCTATCTCACGCTTTGAAGAAACCGACAAAAAAATGAAGAGGATCGAGCTCCAAAAGCGAAATGCTGCTGAGGCTGTGGATGTAACTATGCCTGCTGTGACGGCAAAAGCGGGAACACTTCACCCCGACACTCTCATTGTAAACGAGCTTATTGACATTTTTGCAGGCATGGGCTTTGAAGTATTTGAGGGAAATGAGATAGAAAACGATTATTATAACTTTACCGCTCTCAACACTCCCGAGGATCACCCTGCAAGAGATATGCAGGATACCTTCTATGTTTCAAAGGATTTCTTGCTCAGAACACAGACCTCTGCAGGTCAGATACACGTTATGGAAAACAAAAAGCCGCCTATCAAGATACTTTCTCCCGGAAAGGTGTTTCGCTCTGACGATGATGCTACACATTCACCGATGTTCTCTCAAATGGAGGGACTTGTTGTTGACAAAGGCATTACGCTTTGTGACCTTAAGGGTATGCTTGATACCTTTTCCGCCAGGATTTTCGGGGAGGGGGTTGTAACGAGACTCCGTCCCTCATATTTTCCGTTTACAGAGCCTTCGGTTGAGGTTGATGTAAGCTGCTTCCAGTGCGGAGGCAAGGGCTGCAAGCTCTGCAAGGGCACAGGCTGGATAGAGGTTCTTGGTGCAGGTGTTGTAAACCGTCATGTTCTCGAAAACTGCGGAATAGACCCTGATGAATATTCGGGCTTTGCATTCGGCATGGGCGTTGAGAGAATTGCTATGCTGAAATACGGAATTAACAATATTAAAACTCTGTTTGAATCCGATACAAGATTTGCAGAGCAGTTTAAAAACTGAGGAGGTATAGAAATGTTAGCACCGCTTAGTTGGCTTAAAGAATATGTTGATATAGATGTTAGCGCAAAAGAGCTGGAGAGACTGCTTTTTTCGGTGGGCTTTGAGGTTGAGGAGCTTATCGAGCTTGGCAAGGATATTTCGGGCGTTGTAGTTGGCGAGGTCAAGACATGCGAGCTTATTCCCGATACTCATATACACATCTGCAGCGTTGATTGCGGAGATAAGGGTACGTTCCAGATCTGCTGCGGCGCAGACAACGTAAAGGTTGGCGGCAGATATCCCGTGGCACTTGTGGGCGCAACGGTTTATGCAACAGCAAAGGATCACGTTACCGTTGAGGGCGTTATGACGATAAAGAAGGGCAAGCTCCGCGGAGTTGATTCTGAGGGTATGCTTTGCTCGGGCGTTGAGATAGGTGTAAATGAGGATATGTATGAGGGCGGCGGATATTGCGGTCTGCTTGTTCTCCCCTGTGATGCTCCTCTGGGCGCCGACGTAAAGCCCATTGTTGGACTTGACGATTATATTTTTGATATTGGTATTACGGCAAATCGTCCCGATTGCCAGAGCATTATAGGCATTGCCCGTGAGGTTGCGGCTGTTCTTAAAAAAGAATTTAAGATGCCTGCACTTGATTATACCGAGGAGGGTAAGAGCCTTGACTTTAACGTAACTGTTGAAGCCCCCGACCTTTGCCCCAGATATATCGGTCACTATGTTTCTGATATAAAAATTGAAAAATCTCCTGCATGGATGCGAAAAAGGCTTCACATGGTAGGAATAAACTCTATTTCCAATGTGGTTGATATAACAAACTATGTGCTAAAGGAATTCGGTCAGCCTATGCACGCTTTTGATCTTGCCGATCTTAACGGCAATGAGATAGTTGTGAGAAGGGCAGAGCCGGGAGAGAAGATAGTCACCCTTGACGAAAAGGAATTTGAGCTTTGCGAAAACAACCTTGTTATTTGTGACGGCAAGAGACCCGTTGCCCTGGCGGGCATTATGGGTGGCCTCAATTCGGAGATCAAGGATACCACTACCGATGTTATTTTTGAATCAGCAAAATTTGCCCGCGATAATGTGAGAAAGACCTCCAGAGCACTTGGACAAAGCTCTGATTCAAGCTCCCGTTTTGAAAAGGGCGTTGACGAATATTCTACACAGTGCGGTATGAAGCGTGCCCTTCACCTTATCTGTGAGCTTGGCTGCGGAAAGGTTTCTTCTGTGCACGTTGAGAGAAGCGTAAGCGGAGAGATTGCTTCCACGCCTCTAACTGTCAGCGTTGAAAAGATGAATGGCGTTCTTGGAATCAAGGTGCCGGATGATGAGATCATTCGTCATCTTTCGGCTCTTGGATTTGAACCAAAGATAAAGGGTGATGAGCTGAGCGTTATGGTTCCTCCGTACCGTGACGATATCGAAGGTCACGTGCAGGATATTGCCGAGGAGGTTATCCGTTCCTATGGCTATGACCATATCGTGCCTACATTCCTAAAGAGCGCAAGCGTTACCTGCGGTGGACTTACCGAAGCTCAGAAGACCGTCAACCGCCTAAAGAAAACGCTGTGCTTTGCCGGCTACAGCGAGTCGATGTTCTATTCATTCTTTTCACCAAAGGATCTTGATATGCTGAGATTCCCCGAGGACGCAAAGGAAAGACGGGCAATCAGACTGCTGAATCCAATAAGCGAGGATCTTTCGCTTATGAGAACCACGCTTGTTCCTTCTATGATCAATGCAGCAGTGAGAAACCTGCGCCGAGGAAACACAGCAGGAAGATTTTTTGAAATAGCAAGTATTTTTGAAGCAGATGAGCTGCCGCTTATGGATTATCCGAGAGAGCATAAAATGCTTTCTATCGGTGCTTTTGGCGATAGCGAGAACTTCTTTACCTTTAAGGGAGCGACAGAAGCCATTGCAAAAGAATTTGGTATAGAATTCAAATATGAAAAGGGCAACATCGAATATCTGCACCCGGGCATGACGGCTAATATCCTGCTTGACGGTGAGGTCGTTGGCTTTATGGGTAAGCTTGCATATGATATTTGTGAGGAGCTTGCTCTTGAAAAGAGCGTTTTTGTTGCCCAGCTCGATTATGAAAAGCTGGCAGAAAAGTTTAATACAAATATCGTGTATAGGCCTATATCAAAATTTGCCTCGGAGAGCAGAGATCTGGCGTTGGTGATGAATGAAGAGATCAGCTGCGGTCAGGTTGAAGAGGCGATAAGATCCTCCTGCAAGTATATCACAAGCGTTAGTCTCTTTGATGTCTATCGCAGTGAGCAGATCGGCGAGGGCAAAAAGAGTATGGCATTTAAGCTTGTGTTTACTCCTGAAGATCACGAATTTACAGGTGAGGAGATCGACGGATATGTAAACAAGCTTCTGCGCAAGCTTGCCTATACTATGCAGATAGAAATAAGATAACAAGAATTTTTCAAAGATAAGCAGTGTGCTTTTATAAACTGCTTGATACTAAAAAGAACTGTGCCGATAAAAAATCGGCACAGTTCTTTTTTGCCTATTGATTTGCTTCCATAAATGCTGTATAATATTAAAACAAGTAAAATTTTAGGAGATGCTCATATGCTGTTTGGAAAACACATTAACAGATATTATCTCAGATATTCCCTGCCGCTTATTGGGGGTATACTTGCGCTGATAGTTATCGACTATCTTCAGCTGATAGTTCCCAGATTTTATCAGTATGTGGTAAATGGGCTGAACAACGGAGAGGTGAATATTGAGGGCAACAGTGTTGCCTTTGATATGGACTTTTTGCTGGATGAGATATGTCTGCCTCTCATATTTATAATTCTTGCAATAGCAGCAGGAAGATTTTTGTGGAGAATATGCTTCTTTGGCTCTGCCATAAAAATGGAGACTGATCTTAGGAGAAGGATGTTTGACCATTGCAAGGAGCTTTCTCAAAAGTATTATCAGGAGAACAAGGTGGGAAACCTGATGTCGCTTTTCACAAACGATCTTGAAACTGTGCAGGATTGCTTTGGTTCTGGAATACTTATGCTTTGCGACACTCTGTTCCTTGGGGTGCTTGCCGTCGGAAAAATGGCGGAAATGGATCTGTTGCTGACCCTTTTTTCCCTCATTCCAATGGCACTTTTGATGCTTAGCGGCATAGTTACAAGCAAATATATGACAAAAAAATGGGAGAAGAGGCAGGAGGCTTTTTCTCATCTTTCGGATTTTTCTCAGGAGAGCTTTGCCGGTATATCGGTTATCAAAGCCTTTGTTAAAGAAGGAAAGGAGCTTCTTTCATTCCGCGCCCTTAACAAGGAGAACGAGGAGACAAATGTTGACTACACAAAGCTTTCAACTTTGCTGAGGATATCGGTCACTCTGCTTGTGGAGTCTGTTATCTGTGTTATTTTGGGATATGGCGGATATCTTGTTTATATAGGGGAATTCAATGCAGGTCAGCTTGTTGAATTTATCGGATATTTCACTTCTATAGTGTGGCCTGTTATGGCTATTGCCGAGCTTATTGAAATGGGCTCAAGGGGCAAGGCTTCCCTTATGCGAATAAGCCGCTTGCTTGAGGCAGAGATAGATGTTTGTGACGGGGAAGAGCTATGTGAAGTTAAGACTCTTAAGGGAGATATAGAATTTAAGGATCTTACATTCAGATATCCCGGCGGGGAATATGATGCTTTGACAGACGTGTCGTTTAAGATAAGCGCAGGAGAAAACGTAGGTATAATCGGCCGCACGGGGGCAGGAAAAACCACCCTTGTGGACCTGATATTACGAACATATAATGTTCCCGACGGCAGTATATTTATCGACGGTATTGATATAAACACTTTGCCAATAAAAACCGTCAGAGAAAATTCGGCATATGTTCCTCAGGATAATTTTCTTTTCAGCGACACTATCGAAAACAATATTGCTTTTGCATCGGATGAGGGAGATGAGGCGTCTGTTGTAAATGCGGCAAAGCTTGCAGACGTTCACGATAATATTTCACAGTTTACCGAGGGCTATCAAACTGTACTTGGCGAGCGAGGCGTAACCGTTTCCGGAGGTCAAAAGCAGAGAATATCCATTGCAAGAGCTCTTATGAAAAACGCTCCCATACTTATTCTTGACGATTCGGTTTCGGCAGTTGACGTGAGGACCGAAAAGGCGATACTTTCAAATCTGCGCAGAGAGAGGGCAGGAAAAACCACTATTCTCATAGCTCACAGAGTGAGCACCGTTGAATCAATGGACAAGATCATCTTTATTGACGACGGAAAAATAGTGGCAGTTGGCTCACACGCCGAGCTTTATGAGGGCTGCAAGATATACAGGAATACTGTTGAGCTTCAAAGGCTGGATGATGAGCAATGCAGCGAAAGGAGTGTGACGGCAGATGCGTGAATTTTTACCTCTTATAATAGTTGGTGCTGTTATCGGCAGTTTTGCTATCATTTTTATCGCTGCTTATCTTTTCATAAAGGATAAAAAGCAGGCGATCGGCTTTGACCGCAATATGAAGGATAGCGAGATAGTCAGCCGGCTGATGAGGTATGCAAAGCCGCATATAAGAAGCTTTGCCTTAGCACTTGTTCTTATGATCTTTTCCGTTGCGTATGAAATAATTGCTCCGCTTATTGTGGGATATATAGAAGGAATGATTAAAGCGGAATTTCAAATGAAGAGGCTGCTCTTGATTGTTGCGGCATACGGTACAATTTTGATCGTTTCCCTCATATGCTCATATGTTCAGGCGATTATACTTCAAAAAACCGGGCAGAGGATACTCTCGGCAATAAGAGAGGAGCTTTTTACTCACATAGAGAGTCTCTCACATGCACAGCTCAATAATATACCGGTAGGCAAGCTGGTTACAAGAGTTACAAATGATACCAACGCCATTTCTATGATGTTTACAAATATTATAGTAAACCTTGTCAGAAACTGCTTCACTATTCTCGGTGTTCTTGGCGCAATGCTTGTGGTGAACTATGCGCTCACGCTTATGGTGCTTTGCTTTGTGCCATTTATTGTTTTATTTACTGTTATATTCCGCAAGTTTTCAAGGCGAGCTTACCGCAGAGTTAAGGACGGAACAACCGCCATAAACACCTTCCTTTCCGAAAATCTTTCGGGAATGAAGATAATTCAGATATTTGGACGGGAAGAGCGCAAAATGAAGGATTTTTGCCAACGTAACGAAGCTCTTGGTAAGGCAAAAAATCAGCAGATATTTGTTTTTGGCATATTCAGACCGGTGGTGTATATGCTTTATATTTCATCGGTGCTGTGCCTTTTGTATCTTGGTGGAAGAGGATATATACAGGATATGTCCTTCTTTGGACAGACTATAACAAGCGCAACCGTCGTTACGTTTTATATGTATATCAACAAGTTCTTCAACCCTATTCAGAGCCTTGCAGAGCAGTTTAACTGGCTTCAGTCGGCATTTGCTTCTGCCGAAAAGATCTTCACTCTTTTTGATATAGAGCCTGATGTTGTTGATGAGCCGGATGCTATTGAGATAGATCACATTTCGGGAGATATTGAGTTTAGGAATGTTTGGTTTGCCTATAACGAGGGCGAATGGGTGCTAAGAGACGTTTCCTTTAAGGTGAGGGCAGGCGAGACTGTGGCTTTTGTTGGCGCAACAGGCTCAGGCAAGACCACTATTCTTTCGCTTATATGCCGAAATTACGATATACAAAAGGGCGAAATACTTATTGACGGCATCAACATAAAGAAGATCAAAATTTCCTCCCTTCGCAGTTATTTTGGCCAGATGCTGCAGGATGTCTTTCTGTTTTCCGGCACGCTTAGGAGCAACATTCTTCTCAGAAAAGAGGGCGTTTCGGATGAGGAGATCATGGATGCCTGCAGGTTTGTCAATGCAGATAAGATAGTAGAAAAGCTTCCGGGTGGGCTTGACGAAGAGGTAAGGGAGAGGGGAAATAATTTTTCTGCAGGACAAAGGCAGCTTGTTTCTTTTGCCAGAACTATAATACACAAGCCCGAGGTTATGATACTTGACGAAGCAACTGCAAATATTGATACCGAAACCGAGGTGCTCATTCAGGATTCCCTTGAAAAAATTATGAACATAGGCACTTTGCTTATGGTTGCGCACAGGCTTTCCACAATTCGCCATGCGGATAATATTATAGTTCTTCACGCAGGCAAGATTGCGGAGCAGGGCTCTCATAAAGAACTGATTGAAAAGAAGGGACGCTACTTTAGCCTCTATATGTTTCAGTGTGACAAGGACAGGCTCAAGAGCGAAGCAAAGACTTAAATCACACCACCGAGGGGAGTGAAGTGAGCCTTCTCGGTGAGGTTCGGACAGGGCACCAATGCTGATGACAAGAGAAACGAGGGAGAAGGTTAAATATAATTTGAAGAGGGCTACAGTATAAGCACTACTCACTTTTTTCGTAGCGAACACCCAAAATAAAATACCGCAGAGCCTAAACTGATAAGCACCCCAAAAGTGTCAAACTTTTGGGGTGCTTATCAAATATTTCTGCATCGTTTTTTGTTTTTTAAAGCACAATTGAATCAATTTCCCTAAGCTCTTGCTCGGTAAAATGGATATTATCTGTCATTCTGAGGTTTTCAGTTATCTGTTCAGGCTTTGAAGCTCCGATCAAAACGCTTGTGATTCCCTCTCGGCTATAGACCCAAGAGAGTGCCATTTGTGCTAAGCTCTGCCCTCTGAGCTGAGCTATCTTATTGAGCTTATCAATTTTTGTAAGCATTTCAGCGGAAAGTGAACGCTCACTTAAGAATCTGCCGTCGGTTTTTACTCGACTGTCTTCGGGAATTCCGTTAAGATACCTATTGGTGAGAAGTCCCTGTGCAAGCGGACTGAAAATTATCATTCCCTTTTTAGCAGAAATCGCACGCTCTAAAATTCCGTTTTTCTCAACTGTTCTGTCAAGAATGGAATATCTGTTTTGATTTATGATAAAGGGGCAGTGCAGCTCATTCAGTATTTCTGCTGCCTTTTGCATCGTCTCACCGTCGTAGTTCGAGAGTCCAACATAAAGCGCCTTGCCGCTTTTTACAATGCTGTCAAGAGCCCACATGGTTTCATAAAGAGGTGTATTGGGATCCATTCTGTGATGATAAAAAATATCAACATAATCAAGGTTCATTCTTTTAAGACTCTGGTCAAGACTTGCAGTTAAATACTTTTTACTGCCAAAGTCGCCGTAAGGACCCGGCCACATATAATAACCTGCCTTTGTGCTTATAATCATTTCATCACGGTAATGCTTCATATGAGAATCAAGTATTTTACCAAAATTGGTTTCTGCAGAGCCTGCTTTAGGACCGTAGTTGTTGGCAAGATCAAAATGCGTAATTCCGTTGTCAAAGGCTGTAAAGCACATCTTACACATATTTGCATAGTCTGCGTTATCACCGAAATTATGCCACAATCCCAGTGAAACTGCAGGAAGCTTCAGCCCGCTTTCTCCGCATTTTCTGTATTCAATAGATTCATATCTTTTTTCATTTGCAGTGTATCCCATAATTTTCTCCTTGTTTTACTACCCGATAGGGTTGTTACATTTATTATATCCTAAGATTATTCACTCGTCAAGCTTTTATCAACTTGATAAATTTGGACATTTCGTCGGTCGATTTATCGGGAATATATGGTGCTAACGAAAAAACCACCGCTTTTGCGGTGGTTTTATGGTGGAAACAACTGGATTCGAACCAGTGACCCCTTGCATGTCAAGCAAGTACTCTAACCAACTGAGCTATGCTTCCAAAGT
Source organism: Eubacteriales bacterium (assembly GCA_045587665.1). GTDB lineage: Bacteria > Bacillota > Clostridia > Oscillospirales > CAG-272 > SIG710. The sequence continues at coordinate 89 of JAZNCT010000067.1, read as the reverse complement.
TAAGCGAAAGTGCGGAATGACAAGTCATTCCGCACTTTCTCTTGGTGCGAGTGTTCATAACGTGACAAAATAAAAATAACGAGAAAACG
>JAZNCT010000066.1:0-5152 GCA_045587665.1 Eubacteriales bacterium | reverse complement strand
TTTGTTATCAGTAACTCTCAAAAACTGTTTCAATAACTTTTGAAGAAGTTTCGGGAGAATATCTCCAACTGTCAATGTGCGCTGTGCTTTCTGAGCTAATAAAGATTTTTTCCTGTGAAGTGCAGATCTTTTCTGTTTCAGAACCGCTTGAGTCAATAAGAACCAGCTTTATCTTCATTCTTTCCGGAATAATACTTTTTATGTATACTGCAGCTCTCTGTCCGGGAGAAATGCTTTGCATCGACATATCCTCTCTCAACTCTGCAAGCCCCGCAAGATTTGGTGTCAGCTCAACAAAAACTCCATAGCTTTCTATGCTTCTGATTATTCCTGCAACGGTTTGGCCTTGAGTGAAGAGAGAGGCGTTTTCTTCCCAGGTTCCAAGGAGTTCTTTTCGGCTCACAAAAATTCTGCCGTTAGAACTGTCGATAAGCTTAACTACAACGTCGATCATCTGCCCGCATGAAAGTCTGTCTCTTGGATGAGAGATTCTTGAAACAGATATACAGTCCACCGAAAGTAGTGAGGATATTCCGCATCCGATATCAACAAAAGCTCCAAAGCTTTCAAGATGTGTAATTTTTGCCTTAATAATATCACCGCAAATAAGGTCAGAAATAAAATTGGTTTTACATTCAAGTTGAGCGGCGCGTCTTGAAAGATAGGCGATGTTTTTGTCGCCTTTTTTTTCGATAGATAAAATCTTAAAGCAAACAGGCTTTCCAACTCTCGTTATTATAGCGATATCTTTAATATCTTCACCTTTTGCATTAAGCATTGCTTCAGAGCGTTCAATTATCCCCTCTATGCCGTAAAGGTCAACGTGCAGATTCATATTACTGTCGCAAACAATAGCAATTGCTTCAAGTATTTTTCCTTGATTCATTGCCTTTTCAAGACCTTGCAGAGAAGATATCAGCTCTCTGTTCTCCTGTTTTCCGATTCTTGTGCCTTCAGGGCCATAGCTGTTTATACCCATTGCTTTTTTCCTCCTAAGTTTTTGCTTGTTAAAGCATATGCCCGGGTGAATTATAATATACCTTATTGACAATTTTTTGCATTTGATATATAATATTCATATTAAAAGGGAGGCAAAAAAATGAAAAAAACAGTCTATTTGTTAACTATCATGATTTTAATGCTGTTGATGGTTTTTTCCTGCGGAAACACCGAAGACAGCGTAAAAAATGCTTTGGACACCGAAAGTGATGTGGGGGATCTTTTTAAGTTTACACTTATAAAAGGAGACACATCTGCAAAAGAGGTCAGCAGTGCTGCGGTAGCTTTACAAAATGCACTGCAAGCTGCAAGCGGAAAAACCGTAAATCTTGGAACAGATTTTATAGAACTTACAAAAGAAAGTGAATTTGAGATACTTATTGGAATAACAAAGAGGGAAGACAGTAAAAAGTATTCAAAAATTGCCCCGAAAAGCTTTGTTATCGAATATGTTGGTTCAAAAATAGTGATTATTGGCGGCACAAATGCTGATACTGTTGACGCAGTTGAATATTTTATTGCAAATTATATTGAAAACAGTGAAAATGCAATAAAACTCAAACAGGGCGAAAAATATGAATATGTCTATGAGTATCCTGAGCTATTGATAAACGGTATGAATATGAAGGATTATACTATCGTAAAGCAGTCAAATTTTTCTTCAACATTTATAAATGCTTTAAGAGATAGAATTGCGGCTGTTTTTGGATATCAAATGCCTCTCACCGATTCACCTGCTGAGAAAAATCTGTTCATTAGCATTGATAAAGAGCTTGGGGAGGGTAAATACAAGAATTATGCAAAGGACGGTTCTTTTTATATAACCGGAGCCGACAGCGTCTCGCTTGGAATTGCTTTTGACGAGTTTTTTAAGCATATACCGAGCTGTGCTGATGAAGGTGAAATAATTGATATAGACGCTTCCTGTGCCGGAACAGCAGAGCCTTCTGTTCTTGAGGATGTGAATTCCCCAAAATATTTTGTTGTTGAAACAGATAAAGACCCCCTTTCATACAAGGTTGGCGAAAACATAAAATTTAGTGTCAAGCTCTTTGCAGGCGATGAGCTTCGTTCTTGCCCACTGTTCACATGGACTATCAGCCCCGAGGGCGGTGAAGCGGTTTCCGGCATTTCAGCCGGTGGAAGCGGAGTGCTTGAACTTGAAACAAAAATGGATATGCCCGGTTTTGTTCTTTTAACGGTTTATGCCTGTGACGGAGAAGGGAACATTATAGAAGAGGTGGATAAATGCAGCGCAGGTGCTGCTGCCGATATGGAAAATATCAAGGTGTCTGCCGAGGAGCCTGAAGATTATGAAGAATTTTGGGACTCACAGCTTGAAAGGCTTTTGAGTTTTGAGCCTGTTGCTCTTGAAATGACAGAAGACGGCTCAACAAGCTCACATTATGTATACGATGTAAAGATCAATTGTCCCGGTGACACTCGCTGGACAGGCGAAACATATTCGGCAATTTATGTAAGTGTTCCCAAAAATGCCGCTCCCGGTTCTCTTGGAATATATGTGAAATTTATGGGTGCGGGTGTGAGGAGCACAGAAACGCATCTTTCGAAAAAGAGTGATTATATCTGCGTGTCAGTAAACGGACACAGTATTCCGAGCAAAATGGGAGCAGAATACTACAGCGAGCTTTCAAAAACAACGCTGAAAAGCTATGCTTTGCCTTCTGATTCTTCGGTTGCTCCCTCAGAAGTATTCTATAGCTATATGGTTATGCGAGATCTTCAGGCACTCAGGTGGGTGAAATCCTATTTTGGAGCTGAGGGGGAAGGTCTTTGGGATGAGAGGACACTCAAGGTAGCAGGTATGAGCGAGGGCGGATATCAAGCCCTTTTCACCGCAGCACTTGATGATGATGTTACTTTTTGCACAGCAGATGTACCTGCAATGTGCGATAAACAGGGGGTAAATAACGGTAAAAAGAAAAGCTACGGCTCTTCATTGCCTCAAATGCTTTATTATGACACCTGCTTTTTCGCGCGCAGAATCAAATGCCCTGTGAAGATAATGGTTGGGCTTGGTGATGTGACCTGTGTTCCCTCGGGAATAACAGCAATGTATAATGAGCTAAGCTGCGGTAAGGATATTGTCTATGTTCAGAATATGGGCCATGCTTATCCCGATTCCAATAAAATTCAGCAGAGATATTCGTTTAGCGAAGTTGCCCGTCACGATTAAAAAAAGCTGTCTCAGGAATTTTCCTGAGACAGTTTTTTAGTATGGCTCCTCATTTTTAATCAGATAGAAAACTATTCAACCGATGAAAAGGCGTATTTTAAGAATGTAAATCAGTTTACCGTTTTACTCAGCACACCGGATATTGCGGTTAGCGAAACAGAAAATATAACTAGCGTTGCCTCAACCTCTTTTGACGGTTCAAAACAAAGGTGATATGTTTCAGTGAAGCTCAACTTGAAAAGGTAAACACAACACTTTTGGGAGGCGCAACAGAGGTAAAGGCAGTTAAGTATGATTCGCTTCCGGCAAAGGGGATTTCAATAGGTCTGAAGAATTATAACGGACTGCGCTATATCTATTCATTTGATGCCGATTTAAATTTTTGAAATTGCTTTGCCAAAAAAACGAGCAAATGATATGAAAAACAGAGAAAAAACGAGATATGAAATATCTAAATTAAAATATTTAACTTTTTTCAAAAAAACACTTGACAAAGGGAAAGAGAAGTGTTATAATATCAAAGTCAAAAATATCTATATTATTTACGGAGGATTCTAAAATGTCCACATTTATGGCAAAAAAAGAAACCGTAGAGCGTAAGTGGTATGTTATCGATGCGGCAAACAAGCCCCTTGGTAAGACAGCAGTTGCTGCTGCAACAATTTTAAGAGGCAAACACCGCCCCGAGTTCACACCTCACGTAGACTGCGGCGAATACGTTGTAATCATCAACGCATCAAAGGCTATTCTCACAGGTAAGAAGCTTGAGCAGAAGTTCTACCGTCACCATTCCGGTTATATCGGCGGTCTCAAGGAAGTTAACTATAAGACCCTTATGGCAACAAAGCCCGAGTTTGCAATGCAGCTGGCAGTTAAGGGTATGCTTCCTCACAACTCTATCGGAAGAACAGCAATCACTCGCCTTAAGGTATACGCAGGCGCAGAACATAATCAGCAGGCTCAGCAGCCTACTCCTTATGAAGTTTAAGGAAGGACGGTAAATAGGATATGTATACAAGTGCAAAGCCTTATTTTTACGGCACAGGCAGAAGAAAGAAGTCTGTGGCTCGTGTTCGTCTCGTTCCCGGCACAGGTAACGTTACAATCAACGGTCGCAATATCGACGAATATTTTGGACTTGAAACACTCAAGCTCATCGTAAACCAGCCCTTTGGCGTAATCGGCGCAGAGGGTAAGTTTGACATCATCGCAAATGTTTGCGGCGGTGGTATTTCCGGACAGGCAGGTGCTATCCGTCATGGCGTAGCGCGTGCTCTTCTCCAGGCAGATGAAGCTAACAGACCCGCACTCAAGAAGGCAGGACTTCTCACTCGTGACCCTCGTATGAAGGAAAGAAAGAAGTACGGACTCAAGGGCGCTCGTCGTGCTCCTCAGTTCTCAAAGAGATAATTACAACATTATCAAAAAGCGAGAAGACAAGAGAAAAACAGAGAAAAACGCCGTTTTTGCGAGATTTTGCAGAACGGCGTTTCTGTTTTGATGTCCGTTTGATGTCCGAACGCTCAAAAATTATAAAAAATCAGCGGTTAAGGTGTAAAATCCTCAACCGCTTTTTTGCTTTTATCGGTTAGTTTCAATCAGATATTTTACAAGGTCAGGCAATATCCCTTGATTAGATGTATTACCGATAAATGATACATCTGCTATCTGTGGCGGTGTACCGCCGTTTGTGTAAAGGCTCAAAACATCTAACATTTTGATACGCTTTTGTGTGCCGTCCTTGTATGTAACATCTGCCCACACATCACGGTACATCTCTTTTTCAAGATCGGAAAGCCTTTCATAGATTTTCTTCTGCATACGCTATCGCCTCAATTCTGTTTAATATTCTTTGCACATCGTCAAGGCTGTTTCCGCTTACCACTCGGACAAAGCAAGCGTTTGGATTTGCTTCAAGTTCATCAACGGAACATTCCTTTTCCACACCGTCAAAGT
>JAZNCT010000065.1:0-65563 GCA_045587665.1 Eubacteriales bacterium | reverse complement strand
GCTGCCTGTTTTTGTGCTGTGAAGGGCGTTTGAGACCCCTGTTTCAAGAGCGGATGTGATGCTTTCTGCCGCCGCTTCCGCTTCTTCTGCGGCTTCACTTGCCGCAAGAGCAGACGATGCCGCAGCCGCTTCTGCTTCTTCGGCCTTTTTATTTTTAAATTCATCAATCGCCGCAGCCGGAACTCTGACCACCACATCCTTTCCTTCCTCGTTTTTTTGAACGCCGACAAGGCATGTACCGTCATTTATCTCATGCTGAATAGGTTTATCGCTTAATTTATCTTTGTAACTCATATCCACCTCAATTTGTTATAATTCCGCTCTCGGTTGCAAGGGCTGTTCCGTCCTCATCGGCAAGAATTGCGGAATTAAGGATATCAACATAACAGCTTCTGAATCCGAACCCACTGTAATCGCGGAGCTCTCCGAAGGAAAGTGCTCTGATGCCCGCTTTCTTCCCATCGGTGGCACCGCCGCCGCGAAGCGCGGGACGCTCGCCGATATTCTTCATGGAAATATATCCACCCGAAATCGCATCCCAAGGAGAAACGGCAAGCAAACGCAATATATGCGGCACTGTTATCCCTGAAGCCGACAAAGCGTTAAAAGCGATCTCGCCGCGAATGCTTGCATCACTCTGCTGATATGTGAGAGCATTTGTGAGGATAGGTGATACAAATGAATCCGATGTATAATCAAATTTAAGCGTACCTGTCGTTCCGGGGGCATCAAGCTCTCCGCTTTCAAGAATGGCTTTCCAAAGCTCGCTGTCGGTTTTCTGTGAATTTGTGAAATCGGCGGCATCATTATCCTGAATGATTTGGATCTCTCCGTTTACCAGTCTTAAGCCGCCGACCCACTCATTTATATTTCCGTTCAGATCCCAAATTCCGGATGGTTCACCGTTGTGCGAAAATGCAAGAGATCCCGAGCCGGTGAGGATGTGGTCGCTGAGACTTCCGTCTGCAAGCCCCGCTCTTGTTCCGCCGCGTTCTTCTCCTCTGTAATCGCTTCCGCCGTTGTTGTTACCCTTCGGCAGATATCCAAGAAGAGCGAGATAAGCCCATTCGGCATTGGTCATAAGATGCCAGCCCAATCCCTTCTTTGCAGAAGCGGCAACGGCGGCATCAAAATTCATTTTAATTTCCGGCACTTGCAAGGGGAGAGAATACGCCCTCTCGCCTATAACGACATTTTGATATTTCGAAACATAAAACTTCGATTTGCGAACGCCGTTTACGATAAAAGCGGGATGCGCAACATTTCCGCCGTATTTCACGCCGTCAAGGGTCAATGTCTGCTCCGCAACCTCAACAACGATGGACGGCATGCCGATCTCATCATAAATCACCTTGTTTGTATCGCCGCCGAGTATATTGACAGCGGCATCTATATCAGTCATGTCGATGATCTCCTTTCATAATTTCTTCGGTTCTGCGTGCGAGCATTTCTGCAGCTTCGATCTGTTCATTTGAAGGGCTTTCACTATGACCGAAATCTTTAAGAATAGCATCAACAGCTCTATTCTGATCTCTTGATTTTATTATCACGTTCATTACATGCCTCCCACAACTAAAAATCTAAACGAGAAACTGTCGATCACACTTTCTGGATCGGGGCGCCAAACTCTGACCAGCATGTTTGTAGTTCTTTTTGTTTCAGCGTAAATGAGCGGAGTGTTTGCGTAATACGATGTTGTCTCTACCGAGCGAGTCACTTCCGTTATAAATGGAATTACGATATATTCGGTATTGTTTCTGATATTCGCACCCGAAAAATCAACGGTGTACAGAAAGGACGGGCCTTCTGCAAAATCCTCGAGAGTTACCGCACGTTCATCCGTTAGGAAGAACGGAGATTTTGAAAGCTGCTCTCCGAGTGCTTTAAGCTCGTCACCGTGCAGGAGAGTTTTTTGAAGCAACGAGCAAAGAGCGACAACCGTTTCAAAAGTAGCGTGCTCATGCTTGTTAAAAATTTCGGCAGATAGGAGTGTTCCTTTGTTGATAACTTCGCCTGCATTTGCGATCCTATAGCGATCGCCCTCGATATGCTCTAATATTATTTCGTTTCTTGGAACGACCACATGATCCTCCCACTTGGTCGGTTTATACATATTTATCCTCCTTCAGATTGATCTCAAAACGGTAAATAATACCCGCTTCGGAATGACCTATTGTTATATCAAGCTTTTGTTTTGCCCAGAGATGTCCGTTTTTTCCGTAAAGCTGCATTTCCGTGATCTTTATGTTGCTCTTTTCGATAGCAACTTCAACACGAACGGTGCCGTTTTCGGTTTTCTCTATAGATCTCAGCTCACAGATCCCAATCCCTTCACCGCTTATGTATCTGGCTGCGGAAATGTTTTCTTTTGCAAAATTTTGTATGTCGTTAAAAAACTCGCTTGTAAGCGCCATGTCTTCCTCCTTAATAAAGCGATTCTATCAACAGGCTTTCGGGATATACTCCTGCTCTTACAGAGCTGTGCTCTGAGCTTTTTGGAGTATTTATAAAGAATACCTGTCCCTTGTCACTTATACCCACATCGTCACGGGTTCTGTATACTATATTGTTGCTTTCGAGAACCGAGCGAAGTGATTTAAAAATATTTATATATCGCTCTACATCCTGCTGGACTATAGGCAAACGCTGCTCAGTTACATCAAGAATAACACGAAAATAATAAGGATCTCCGCCGTATTCAAACCATTCTTCAACAGAGGAGCCGGGGCAAAGGTCACACAAGGCCTGAACAAGGGCCGCCTTGGTTCCCATATATCTGCGAACATAAAAACAGGATTTGATCTGCGCACGCTTGGTTGCGATAGTGCCGTTGTATAAGTACCAAGACACTGCAAAATCGAAAGCAAGAATATCAAGCAATTCTTCATCAAGCTCATCCATGCGGCTGTATATACGCAGATCATCACAGCCTGAAAGGAGCTCTTGAAGTTCCTCTGCGATCACTCTTGCGAGGGTGTACTTATTCCCATCAACCGCAAGAGACGGCGGAAAAGAGGAAAGAAGAATATCCGCACCCGGTAAATTATTCATCCTCATATCCTCCGTTTGCTATATTGATATTCACGAGCTTTGCCACCTGTGGAACGGTTCCCCCCGTGCCGTCATTTAACTTGGTGAAAACAGGACTTTCCACTTCAACACGCTTTATACCGGCTTTTTTCACAAGATATATCAGCTCTGTTGGGTTTATATCTCTGCCCATTTTTGCGCTTTGCCATGAGATATATTCATTCACTGCGGCGTTTACCGCATTTTCGATATCCGATGCCGAGGCCTCGGCATCGCCGGGGATGAAATATTTGAAGGACAGATCATATTCCACTGTTTCAGGGTCTTTCGACACCACAAAATCGGTCATAGGGCGCTTGTCGTCCGGGCTGCAGGCTTTGATAATGGCCTCCTTCATCTCGGCTTGCGCCGGTGTTCCGTTCTTCATAAGAGCATATATAGCAACACGTCCGGGACCGTCGTTCAGAGCTTTTACATCGGCTATATCATTGGAAGCGGATTTGGCAAGATGCACATAGGCACCCTCCGGTCCTGCCACCGAATAGGCGCCAAGACTGCTTCTCATAAGAGAGAAATATTCTTTATCATCCGGTTCATCCGATCCGCCAAAAGAGGTATTGATGTTTTCGCAGGATTTATAATAAAGGACATAATCCACATCTATCAAGGTGTTTATTTGCCCGGGCAGATAATCATTTCCGATCTTTCCCGACTCTTCACAACACACCTCCACCTGCGCCGACGTCATACCTATATCAATGTATTTATCTTCTATAGTGCTGAAAATAAGCGTACCGCCGCCCGACACTCTTGTTCCCTTTGGAATAAGAATAGACGTTTCCTGCGGCTCGGATATATTGAATTGCACCGTGCATCTTGCGGCAGTGGCACTCGGACGGCGAAAAGAATATATCCACTCTCCGAGAGCATCAAGATCCGCACCGCCGGAGCGACTTGGGATATTCTGATTTCCTATGTAGTTCTGACGCACCCTCTCTTCGCAAATTATAGCCGCAACCCATGAAATAAATATGCGGTCGGGATCTGCGGGAAGAAGCGTCCTCCCTGTCAGCTTTTCATAGCTTGCCACAAGAGCCGACAACAGCTCGGCGCCGTCTGTGCTCGCAAACATATAACTATTCATCTATCAGCTCAACCTCCAGTTTGGGATAACATTTTTCTCCTTCTTGATAAAATGTGATGTTTTTGATTTCGGCTCGTGTTTCAAAGTGCTCAACGGCCTCGGTTATCTCGGCTATCATCAAAGTTCTGGCAATACTTGACGGCTTGTCTATAAACGCCATAGGAATTCCGAATTCTCTGTAAAAAGGAACCGTTCCTTTTTTCGTTGAACAGATCAAGGCTATATTCTGCGCCACGGACCTGAGCTTGCTGTTTTCTATAAAATCAAATTTTTGCGGCGTCATTGCCGTTATAGTGATCGTTTGCACGGCTTACCTCCTATGTTCTGGGATATTCTGTTAAGGTGATAGAAAGATCGGCATCGGTAAGATTACCTTCACTGTCAAAATAATTCATTTTGATAGTGTGAGATGCTATCACCCAGCGATATCTGCCGTATTTCTTTTCGCCCAAAGTGAGAAGCAAAACGTTTCCCTCTCTTTCGTATTTGAGAAGCTGCGCAATTTCACTCATCACATCTCTCGTGCCGAGATATGCCGAGATGCGGATGTTGAACTTAAAGCTGTCAAGCTCCGTTCCCGTGAATTCGAGCAGAGGCATTTTCATGTGCCGTTTATGCTGTTGCCAACCGCCTTTACCGCTCCACTGCGCGTCTCTGAGCGTTTTGATCTCCTCTTCGGAAACTTTAAAAATAACATCTCCCAAGCTTCCTATTTGCATCAGATCGCCCCCAATATAAAGCCGTCTCCGCCCTCACAGGGGATGTATAGGCACAGCACCTTATCATTGACCGAAGGAAGCCACGGCTTTATGACAAGATCGTGAGTATGCGTTTCGGCGGTCTCGGTCTGCTGTTTTTCATCCTTATCGGGAATAAACGGAGGGGATCTCAGCACATAGAGAAAATCAGAAACGATATTTAAATCCGGAAAATGAACCCTTGCGCGTCTTTTGGGCTTATCTACCGCCGTTACAATGCCTATTCTGACCATGTTCTGTATTAGATTTTCCTGCATAGTACCTCCTATTTCTTTCTAAGGCTTATTTGCGTGGTATATCCGCTTCTTGATACCGAGTGCTTGGCTTGATATATCACATAATCACCGCTCCATGCCCCCCATTTTTTGAGGGTTACAACGCATCCCGCAAGGAGAAAAGGATCTCCCGGCACGGTAAAGGATGCCGTGTTTTCAAAACGATTTGCCATTTGCAATTTCTTTTTGGCAAGCGCCGATGCTTGCTCGGCACTTGAAACCTTTGCTTTTATTTCAAGGATCTGCTCATTTTTGCCGTCATTTGTCTTTTCGGTGCTCTTGGCAGTACCTTCGATCACCCTTCCTGTTTCGGGATCGGTATATGAAACACGACATTTATGATATTTGGTATCAGCTTCGCCACTGCCGAGCTTCCATTTGAGATACGTGCCGTCACCGCGAGTTATAGTCTTTATGCTTTCACCGCAACCGCTGCTGTCGTAGATTATGACAATGTTACCGCTTACCTTTATCGCAGAGCCGTTGTCATGAGCGAGTTGTGTCAAAAAGGCAATATCGCTTGTGTCGATCTGATCCTTGCGACTGTAAAAAGGATCGTGTGCTGAGAGATACATATACGCCATGCCGCTTTTGCCTGCTATTTCCGCAAGAATACCCGATAGATAGTAGCTCTCCCACGACCTGTTCGATTTTGTTTGGCGAATACTCTTTCTGAAGGACAGCGATGTGCATTTGATATTGACTGTAGCCGGAGGGCCGTCGAAATCAATGCTATCAAGCTCAAAGCTTCCGCAATCTATGGCTTTGTCCTTGCCGTCGCTTTTTTCGTTCTGAAGAACTACGGATGCGCTTATGTCGAGACCCTTTGAAACGGGTTCTCCGCTGTCTGCAGAGGATGCTGTAAAGGCAGTGATATAAGATGACTTAATATAACAGCTGATACCGTTACCGTATTCGATATTTGCCCAGCCACCCGAAATGCTTTTGACCTCGACGACCGTGCCATAAGGAATAGTCATGCCGTTAAGCAGTGTATACGAGCTATCCGGGCGAAGATAGGCACCGGCCCCGTTGGCGGCGGTGACCTTGTATGCTACAGTCGTTTCTTCCTTATCCTCTTCGCCGTCGTTTTCTCTCGGAACACTCGCAGCGGCATCAACTACGGTATTAAACCATTTTTCGAGCCAAAGGCAGTCGCGATCTGCAAGCTTCAATTGCAGATCGTCTGCTTCGTCCTCATTATCGGTGTAAGTGAGAGATATCAGATGATTTTTAACGGATGATGTGACATCGACATTTGCGATAAAGACCGACATATCGGCTCGTCTTGCAAGATCCTTGCGGCTCATCCGCTCACCCTCTTCCACGGCGGCAAACTGTCGGAGAGCGACTCGGTGATAGAAGGGATAGTAAGCACTACTCCCGAAGGAAATATATGTGTACCGAGGTGCTCCTGGTTTGCAAGCATCAGCTTGTCCGTGCGCCCGACATCTCCAAGGGTTTTATGGGCGATGCTGTCCCACATATCGCCCTGTGCTGTTGTGTATGTCATGTAAATGCCCCTCTCTTTCCATCTATTCCGATCTCGTTCAAGCGATCAAGAACCTTATCTGCAACAATATTACTGTATTCTTCCATTTTCTCGGAAGAATTTTCACCTTCTGTGATATGGAAAACAGGGGCGATAGCGATCTCGTATTTTCCGCCACTCGGTCCGCTCAAAGTATTGTTTATAACGAGCGGCGATGCCTGAACCCGCTCTAAAAGGCTCGGAGCATCCTGCCATGCCTGGAATTTCTTTAGCATCCGCTCTGTTTTCATTGCGTTATAAACCACCTCACCGCCGCCAAAATATACGAGCTCGGGACCATACTCCCCAACCAGTGCCAATCCGTGTGCGGCGTTTTCTGTTCCGCTTGCGTATGCCTCTATAGGATATAGCTCCGATCTGTTTCTTTCATAGGGGGCGATAAACGGATTGTTTCTCATCGCCGAAAGCACCGGGAGATCCGAGAGGAGTTTTGTTATATCTTCGCATCCTTCTTCGAGACCTTTAAGATAAGCTTCCATCGTGTTCCGAGCCGCTTTTTCGGCTTCCATGGAGAGATCGAGATTTTCAATTGATGTGATCATTTGAAGTTCGATCTCATCAAGCTCTGTCAGAGCATTCTCACGAATGGCTTTAGCCGCCGCTTCTTCCTGCTCCTGCATCTCTTTGAAATTTTCAACCATCGCTTTAAGATCCTCATCAGAAGCGTCTACCATTCCGGCTATGGCGTTCACACTGTCTGCGCTGCCGTCTGCAAAGGATGCGATAACCTCTGCAAGGCCGTCTATATTTTCCCCTCTCTCGGTAAGAGATGCCATATCCTTGTTATAATCGCTCCAATAGGCCGCCTGTGTTGCAAGAGCATTGTTTATATCGGCAATGCTTTTTGGAACAACTTCGGCGGCGTTATCCCAGAGATCATATTGACCCGTTATGCTCTCATATGCCGCGTTATACGCCTCTTTATACTTTTCGGCAAGGGCTTCAAGATCGCTCTGAACTGCATTTACCGCATAAGCAACAGCGCTTTGATAATCCCCCAGAGCATCGGTCTCACTTTCGATAGCATCCGTTGTAAATCCAAGAACTTTTTCATAGTATTCTACACTGTCCGCAAGCTCCTCGTATTTTTCTCTGAGGTCGACTACTATTTTTCCTTGCTCGATCAATGATTGTTTTGCGGCATTCATTTGAGCTTCAGCACCATAATCTTTGGTAAACGAGAGGAAAAATTTTTCTATCGCATTTCCTGAAGGTTCAGCGTTGAATGCCCGATAGGCTTTCCAATATTCTTCTTCCAGTGCTTTGAGTTCCTTGCATGCTTCTTTATATGCGTTTTCCGCTTTTGCAGAGTTGGACAACGCATCAGCATAAGCTTTCATGTCAGCCTGCTGTTTAAGAACAGCCGCTTGTTCCTTTGCTATTTGCTTTAGCTGATCCGAGCCCATATTGATCTTTCCGGTGGTGAAGTCGATAGCAAGTCCGAGACCTTCATAGCGTTCATTCAGCTCATCGATAATCGGAACTATTAAAGCCTGATTCTGAGCCACCATTTGCGAACCGCCGCTGAGCTCCCCGAGCTTAGTAACAAGAGCAATACTGCTTTCATATTCGGAATCTATGCTGTTAATGGTATTCTCGTATTCTTCCCTTGAATTTTGAAGGGTGGTAATAATGCTTTCAAGCTCTTCTCTATGAGCTTGGGCTGTTTGCTTTGAGCTTTCGTATTCTTCCGAAAGGCTCTTTATCTGTTTTTCGAGCTGCCACGCCTCATGTGTATTCTTCTTGCCTGCGTTGACGAGCTCCGCATATTCAGCTTTCAGCGCATCTATCTCCTTTGCCTGCTTGCGTGAAGTTGCCGTGAGCTCAGCGTAAGCGTCGTTTTGATCTTCGGTAGCAGAGGTCATTGCCGCAAGCACTCCGACAAGCGCACCGGCTCCTCCTGCCACTGCGAGGATAGTGCCTATACCGGAAACACTGCCGAGGAGTTTTGCGGCGGTTGTACATGCCACGATAGCCGCCGTTAAACCGCCAAACGCAACAGTACCCGCTGTGATACCTTTAACGAGCTCGGGGTGCTCATCAGCAAACGCTGTCAAAGCAACAAGAGCCTCGTTTTCGAGCTGTTTTAACTTTGTATATTCCGGAGCAAGCTGTGCGCCAATGGTGTTTTTCAGAGCCATCAAATTACTGTTTTGACGCTGTATCTCATCATCCAGAGCCATGCAAGCCTGTAATGTCTCATTATTCATAACATATCCCGCTCTTTTGGCTTCGGCGGCATACCCCTTGATAACGCCCGAGCCTGCCGCAACAAGAGTATTGACTTGTTGCGCGCTTCTGCCGAGGAGCTCGATTGCAACAGCATCCCTCTCGGTCTCGTTTTCCATCTCTCCAAGAGCATCGATAACTTCCCAATAAACTGTCTCGGAATCGCGGAGCTGTCCGTCTGCGTCTGTCACTTTTATCCCCAACTTTTCGTAAGCCTCAACATAGCTTTCTGTGCCGTCTCTTGCGGAGTTCATAGCACGAATGTTGCGGCTCATGGTCGATGTCAGTGTTTCCGCGCTTACGTCCACGAGCTCGGCGGCATAATAAAAGGCTTGGAGATCCTCGGCGGCAATACTGTACTGAACCGATACCGTCCCGATCTCATCGGCATATGATGCCGCACCTGTAGTGATCCCCGCCATGAGATCATAACCCTCTTTGAGAGTTCTCAGAATCCCCGAAGCCGCAAGGGCTTCACCTGCCGCCGTAAAGGCTGAAACGGATTTGTTTCTGTATTTTTCGGCAGCTTCGGCAGCTTTATCCTGCTCGGATCTAAGATCTTTAAGCTCTTCTCCGAGTCTTTGACTCTCACCGCTGAGATTTTCTGTATTTATTCCGGATCCCTTCAGCGAATCATCCAGCTTTTTCAGCGTTTCACAGCGTCTTTCCTCTTCGAGCCTTACCTTTTCATATTTCTCTTTGAGATCAATGATTTTATTTGAAAGCTGGGATGTACCGGCGGCGTGCTCTCCTTCCTTCCCGATTAGGGCTTGAAGCTCTTTTTTGACGTTTTCGATCTGCGTTTTGTATTTTTCCTGTGACTGGCGGCATCTTTCTATCGCCGCTTGCTGCTTTTGATAAGCGGAAATATTGCCCTGTACCTTTCCGAGAGCCTGTATCTCTTTCTGTGTTTCCATAAGCTTTTTCTGCGCTTTTTCGAAAGTACCGCCAAAGCTCGCCGCAAGCCCCGCTTGCAGTTTAAAGCTTATATCATATGTTGTTGCCAAATCCTCACCTCTTGTTCTTCAGCTCGTCTATGAGGTCTATATATGACCTTATCCACTCCCCAAGCTCCCGCAAAGGAATATCAAGCCAATACGATATCGGGGTATATGTCTCTCGGGATAGGATCAGACACAGTCTCATTAAATCACTTGTGTCGTCGTTTTTTACAACTCCGACCTCTGCAAAAAAGCCCTTGCTCTTCCTACCAGCTTATTAAAGTCAAAAATAGACAAAAGATCGAAAAAGTCTGCGCCGATGGGTTCTTCGCAGGCTTTCGCGATCGTCCTTATAAGATATTCTTCCGAGAGTGAGGGAACAAGAACCGCTATGCCCAGCCGCTGAAGCTCGGCAGTGATCGCTCTTGCGTCCTTTCCTTTGAGCTTTTCGAAGTCAATGTTAAGTGCGTTAAATTCCTTACCGTTGTAAGTAACAGGATTTTTCAGCTCATATGTAAGCTGAGGCTTTGCCTTCTCTATATCGTCAGTTTCTTCGTTGAAATTATCGAGAATCTTATTATCTTCCATGGTTATAACTCCTTTTCATGTTTAAAAATCAGGAGAGAGGCTTTTGCCCCTCTCCGCTGATAAAATTACTTGCCAAGTGCGCTTCTCACTGCCGCAAGGCTGTCATTGCCGGACGCATCAACGTCCTTAAAGTTGATAGGGTCTATATCACGGACAAGCACGCCGTCGATATAGTCCTTGCGGGAGAGCACGCTGTATTCGCCCGAAATGCTCTGAGGACTTGCGGGAGCAACATCTCCGCCGCCAAGCTTCTTTGGAATAACGTCAAGAATATGCTTATACGCCTTGACTGCAATAGCACCCACTGTGCTGTCATACTCCTCATGCGCCGCACGAAGATCTATAGTGTGCTTGCGGTGCTCCGCCAGCTTATATGCCGCCTCGGTGGCATCGGTAAACTCGATCGTTGCCGTCATGGCGTTTCTGTGTCCGGGTACGGGCATATCGATATCGCCTGCGATACCTGCACCGTTTACTGTAAAGGTTTTATTTTCGGTATCGGGAAGGGTCACCTTCGCAATACCGAGATATTCACTGCCGTTTTCATAAACAGCAAAGTTAATAACACCTGCTTTCATTTGCTTTTTCCTCCTTACTTTATCCGTTAAGTGCGTTTACGAGAGTATCTACATCAAATTCGGAGTGCATATTGATCTGCTGCATAGGAACGGGAGACGCAAATGCGGTGTCGAGACGAATTTTGCCGCCCACAAGAGATGCGGCAGGATTGTTGTCTGCGATATATTCCACCTGTCCTCCATATAGCTTGCCCTCATGAACAAGGCCCGAGAGCCAAGAGTTGAAGCTATTGATTATGGAATCTATGCGGACTCTCGTCATAGGCTTGTCGATCTCACTCCAGAAGGTGTTTGTGAAAGTGTTGTTTATCCAATCATGCATACGGCTTGTGCAAA
Source organism: Eubacteriales bacterium (assembly GCA_045587665.1). GTDB lineage: Bacteria > Bacillota > Clostridia > Oscillospirales > CAG-272 > SIG710. The sequence goes on along the minus strand of JAZNCT010000065.1, from coordinate 54,132 downwards.
TGAAATATTCTGCAACATCGGCACTTGCCGGGTAGCACGCTGTGTGGTTACCCCAAAGCACCCAGCTGCCAAAGTTAAAGGCTGTAACTACGCCTGCATTGACAGATACGACATCCGCCTGTGCAGGCGTCAAATTCACCTCATCTCCGGCTTCGTTTACAAGTCCTGAGATAGCCAGTGTTTTATTTGAGGGGGATTCATATGGGCAGCCTGCGTTGCCGAAATCAACCGATGCGATCTTTCCACAGATGATGAGGGACATATCAAAGAGATAATCGCCCACCTTGGCAATGCCCCAAGCGTCGATCATGTTCTCGTCTGTATAGCCGTTGTCGTTCTTCCACTTTAGAACCTTATCATATGTAGGAGCACCTGCAGCAGAGCTATCGATATCACATACAGCCTTTCCGGAGAACAGGCCGCCGATAGCGGCAGCTTTTGCCGTCATAACAGCGGCAACGCTGGGATTCTTCGACCATCCGGGAGCACAGATAAGATCGGGAACGATTCCGAGAACGGTCTTGCAAAGGTCAGCCTTCTCCACAGCTTCCTCGATATCGGCAGCCTTTATCATCGAAGTATCGGCAGTCTTGCCCGAAACGGTAAGACTTACCGCATCATAGCCTGCCCCGTTCTTCAGAAGCTCGATAAGACAGCCATCGTCATAGATGAGCTCATAGTCTGTTCCTTCCTTGAGTGACTGATCACCCGATTTGATAATGAGACCGTCGGCAATAACGTCCGCCGAGAGCTTTGCAACGTGATTTTCGACCTTTACGGAAGTCTCAGCGAGATCCTTTGTGTGCTTTGAAGGGTCAAAAACATTGACAAATATCGCAGGGGACATTCCAAAGAGCTTGAAATGAGAATACATCGCCTGGCAGAGATTCCACTTAGGCGAAAAATCGGCATTTCTCCATTCATAGCTGTAGCCGCCCTTTTCCTTCGCCTCATCAAAGCTCGTGGCAAGGACGGGAGCGTCCACATAGCCGCCTGCCATGTGGCAGGGCCATGCGCCTATAAAAAGCGGAATACCCACAGCCGCAGTCTTTACGGCTGAAAAGTTAGTTCCGCTTTTGTAGGTATTTATTCCATGATTAAGCATAGATCATCATTCCTTTCCTGTAATTTTTTCTGTGACGGCACGGTAAGCAATGTTCACGCTGTTGCCGCCTTCCTTGATTTTCTTTTTTGCGGATATAATTTCGCTGTCCGCAACGATTAGCCGTTCTATCTTGGGGCAGAGAGCAAGAGCGGCAGAATTCTTTTCGAGGACTTCATCTCTTGTTCCTCTGAAAATACTGCCGCTTACGATAACGCCTCTGATAGACGGCCCGATGTAAACAAAGATACCGTCCCTGTGGGCGGTATCCGTTTTCTTTATGGTTTTAGCCATGTGTCAACCTCTCTTTCTATTGCCGGCATGAAGAATGTACCGATCATCTCGCCTGCATAGTATGGTGCTGTGTCCTCGTTATAGATAAGGCTTTCAAGACCTTTATCGGCATCCAGCTTGAAGCATTTGCTGACAACAACGGTTCTCATAAGATCGAGACGCACCTTTTCCATTACATTCAGCAGAGCCACCGCACCCTCCTGCTCATTCTCATGATAAACGCAGAATATCAGACGGATAACTACTGCCGATTCGCCGTTTTCGGATTTCGGCTGTCTGTCAACAGCGCTTTCAAGCTGAAGGATTATATACGGGGCTTTTTTCTTGGCTTCGCCGCTGTTATCGAGGCGGAGCTTGTACACCGCAGGGGCTCTGAATATCTCCTCGGTGTCGCCTTCCTGTACCCTCTCGGGCAGCAAAAAGCCCTTGACTGAGTTTTCGATAAAGGATTTCAGAGCATCAATAAGCATTACTTTTGTCATTTCTATTTCCTCCAACCATTGAGGATAGCAGTTATTTCGTGATCAAGTCTCTTTTCAAAGGTCTCTCTGATACGTTCTTCCATTTCATCCGTAACATTCTCATTGTTTTCCATCATCTGCGGTGTCGAAGGACCTAGTAATTCTCGAATCGGAAAACGCTTTTCGCCAACTCTTTCGTAAATACCTACATGACTGCCAAATTGTGCTTTAAAAGCTTTATTTATAGTCTCGCGAGCGGAAGAGCGTTTTACTCTTGTAACGATCCGTCCGTCTTTGCCGATATGAGTGTCAAACCTGATAAGCGGAATGTGAATACCGTAATAGTTGATCTCTGCGAGTGTTCCTGCAGCGGTTGATGTTGCGGTCTTTCCTCTTTTTGTTGATGTGTACTTTTTAAAGTCACTCTGCTTTAAATAATATTCTTTGGTTAATGCTTTAGCGGCAACTGTTTCACCCGAAGAAGCGGCACGCTTAAGAGCACTGCCGATAGCTTTATCTGCACCGTGTGAAAATCCTGCAAGAAGCTTTGTCACTCGGTCGAGATTTCCTTCTGTGTCAACCTGCATATACATGCCGAGTTTACGTATGTCACTCATTTCACTCATCATAAGCCTCCAGTTCGAGGGTAACCATGCCGCCCTCGCATTTCGATGTTGCGATCTTGAAATCAGAAAAAAACGGCTTGCCGAGGGCTGTGCCCGTATCGATGGCGATTCGCTGCCCTCTCTCAGGCGTCTTGCCGCCAAGATCGCACTCAGCCGCATGGAGAACAGCGGTAATGCCGTATGTACCTTCCATATTCCGCACCTTTTTGTCAAGCTCTTTTACCTTGATAAAGAGAACGGGAATGTCGGCAAACACCTTGCCGTCATATTTGACAGTGTGCCTCTCGGCAAATTCTGAATCGTTTAAGAATATGGCTTTGTTGTCAGCCTCGATCATATCCTTAAAGCTCATTACCGAGGCTCCTCTGCGGTAAGATCGGGCATATCATCCAACTCATCTTCATCGGCGAAATGCTCGTCAAGAAGTGTTTTCAGATCCTTTTTGGATATACCAAAAGGAACAGCTATGCCCTCTCTCTTGGCAATTTCCTTAAGCTCCGCCATGCCGGTGCTGTCATCATACTCGGGAATACCGTTTTCCTCCGTGTCCCGAGAAGCAACATCTGCCTCCTGCGTATATACAGTCTCGCCTGCATATTCCGCAATGCCGAGACCGACTATTCTGTCGGCTTCCTCGTCCGGAAGCGGAAAAGGCTTATCATTTTTGCCTTTGGCTTTTATGATGTTGCCCTCCTTCGCTCCGTAGTAGCCGTGTGTGATCTTAACATACTTCATATCCTGTTCTCCTTTCGTGTGTTTTTAAGCTATGACGTTTTCCGCATAGCAATAGGGAGCATAATACTTAGGTGTTGCGAGAGGTCTTGAGGTAAGAACGAGCTTACGGTTGTTCTTCTCGATCTCAAGTCTCGGAATACGAGTGCCGGTATAGGTTTCGTAATCGGTCTTTCCGAAATCGATCTGCGTAACATTGGCATATCTCATTGCGCCGCATCCGGGGGCTGTTACCATTGCGGAGGTAGCGGGGAAATACTTCTGTGTCACGCCCTTTTCATCGGTATAGGATTCGTCACAGCTAAAGAGATTGAGCTTGTAACCGCCGAAATTGATAAAGCCCATATAAGCAACACCCTGATACTTCGTCAGCTCCTGACTGATCTCGCCTGTAATAATACCGCTGTTCTTATCGAGAAGCTTCTGTACCTTCTCGATATTCAGTATCTCGTCTGCGGCATCGCTTCCGAGCACAAGGTCTGCGGTGGCACAGCCTCTATCGGCAAGGATCTTACACATTTTGTTAACATCGCCGAAGAAATCACCTCCGTTATTCCAAGGCGCGTGAGGGGTGTACTTATGCTCCGCAGAATCCTTTTCATAGAACTTGATATACTTGGGCTCGCCGAGGGTATCGGCGTCAATATATTCCTGAACGGTGCAGGCGTTGTTTATCATCGTCTGAGCCGCCATCCATTCTTCACGGCGTGTTATCATATCGCCAAGCTCTGCGAGATCATTCATCTGGATTCTTGCGGCTCTCTCTGCCTTGCTTGTTCCTGCAAAAAGTGCTTCGCCAAACCCCTTGCTTTTCAGAGCGTCAAGGGTAAGAACTCTTGAAGGAGCGATATTGCACGGCGAATACTTGGAAACCGAATAACCGCCTCTGTCAACAGGAATATCGCCAACCCTGTCGGATACAAAAGGGGCTATGGTGCGACCATTCTTTTTGTATTCAACAAGAACTTCATCTGCATCAAAAATATCCTCCGCGCCCGTAGGAAAATAACGGTCGCGGAAGAAGGTGGGAACGGGTGCGATCTGCTCCATAAGAGCTATCATGGTATAAGTGTTAAAAAGATTAAGTCCTTCCATTTTGGAGACCTCCTTAATAATTCATTGCGGCTTTAAAGACAATGCCTCTCTTGCGAAGATTGTCTTTATCCGCTTCTGTGATGGTGTAGCCCTCGGCTACGGTGATCTTGTTTGTGTTAAAGCAGCCTGCGATATAAACGGGTACGGTAACGTCCTCTCCCGCCTTTACGGTGATATCGTCGCAAAGAATACAGTCTGCCTCACCCTCGGAATCGAGAATGTGAAGCTTTCCGTCCTCTGCTTTTGCAAGAACGGTTCCGCGCTTATATTCGGTATCTGTTTCACCGCCCGCGATAGTGCCTGCGCCGACACAAACAGCAGGTCTTACATCGCTTATAAGACCGTCATAGGTCATTTCGCCTATCTTGCCCATGTTTTCTGACATTTTGCTATCCTCCTATCAGTTGTTTTTGCCGAAAAGTGCGCTTACATTTGCGCGAGCTTCAGCCAGCTTTTCTTCGCCGCTCTTTTCTGCATTGCTCCTCGGATTATCAGCGGGGGCGGGAGTAGACTGTACACTGCCTGCGCCGGATGCCTCATGATCCTTCATCATCCCTGCCATAAATGCAGTGCCGGTCTTTGCGGCTTTCTGCGCGGCTCTGAACGCCATTTCCTGCGCCGTGCAGGGATTTGTGTACTTTGCTTCGCGAACCGTTTCGGGATCATAAAGCTGAGCGATCTCATCGATCTCCGACTGACGGGCGCGCTCTGCCGCTGTCGCCTCTGCGGCGGCTGTGGTTCCTTCGGCTGCAACAGAAGCTCTGATATCGGCTTCTACCTGCGCCGCGAGCTCGGGATTTTCATTTTTGAGCTCATTAAAGTTTTTTGCCATGTTTTTTTCCTCCTTGGCATTTGTTTTTATAGTTTCCGCACATGAAGGTGCGGCTGCTATCGGAATGTTTTCGGGAGCTGTCATGCCTATGCCGAGCCTAATAACTCTTTCTCCCGCAAAAATGCTGTGTCTGTCGGCACTGGCAGCAACGGTCACGCCCTCTCCCTCGGAAAGCTCGTCCGCAAAGCCCTTTTCGGTGGCTTCCTTTCCCGAAAGATATGTGGATGAAGCCATCATGTGAGATATTACAGTCTCGGAAAGTCCTGTCTTGCGCTGATATATTGCGATCTGCGTTTTATCCCACGCATCATTCGACTGTGCTTCGGCGCGAAGCTCATCCGCATTATACCAGCCCCACACATGCGCCATACATTTGTGTATCATAATAAGGCTGGACGGATGGACAATGACCTTATCACATGCGCACATAATATGCGTTCCCGCGGACATTGCCACGCCGTCAACTATGCAGATAAGCTCTGTACCGCTGTTTGCAAGGTCGCGAAGTCGGTTGTGGATCAAATTTGAAACACTGACATCACCGCCGAGGCTGTTGATCCTTATGGTTATCTTACTGCATTTCTCTATCTTCTTCAGATCGGCGAGAAATTCGCTTTCGATGATGTAAGAGCCCTCGATCGGCTCTCCCGTCCAGTAATTTTCCGGCTGGCTCTGGACGATCTCACCGTACATTGTTATCTCGGCTTCACTTCCGTTCTCCGTTGCCATGGCATAGCAGGGCTTTGCAATGCTCAGCGGCGTAAATGTGTTATTTTGCATTGTTCATACCTCCCGCGGCATCGTTTGCCGCCTTTAATTTTTCGTTTTCTCTGATCAGCGTTTCGACATTTTCATCAAAACTGCCGCCGTAGAATTCTCTTGTGACCTGCTCGTTTGTTTTCCACCCCTGAGAAACAAGAATCTTATTTGCTGCCGCTTCTTTGACAGGGTCAAGATGTGTCTGTGCAGGGCCGTCCCAACGCGCAGAGCACCAAGCCTCTCTTATCAGCGGATCATTCCAGAATCCCGGAGCTTTAATTCTGCCGATAGCAACGGCTTCGGATAACCAAGTCTCGTATACAGGCTGACAGAAATCGTCAACGAGCCATACACGGCGCATTTTGAAGGCTTCCCAGGCTTCTTCAAGCGCGCCTTTGGCGGCACTGTAAGAAGAATTAAACTCTTTCATGAGAACGTCATAGGGCATTTCAAGACCGCTTCCGAGCTGTTTGCACATTTCTTTGAAGAACACGTCAAATCCGGCTGTAGGAATGTTGGGATTGCCGAATTCTATCTTTTCGCCTTCTTTGAGATGAACGACCGTACCGGGCCCCAGCTCGTATTCGTTCTCGCTATCGCTTACCTCTTCGGGCTGATCATCGGGATTACCCGACATACCTCCGCCGCCCACCTCGCCGAAGGGAATTTCATTCGACGCACTTTCGGTTACGATCCATGCGGTATAGAAGGACTGAATTATCGCCGCCATAAGCTGTGCTTCGGTATATCTGCGGAGCTGAAGGAGCGGTTCTATTGCCTGGGCGAGATATGTAACGCCTCTGTATTGATCGGGACGCTCAGCGTCCATTATCTGAAGTATGTTCGGAAGCCCTGTTTCCTCTCCTACGGCGGGAATTCTATACCACTCTGTCTTTTCGCTTAGCAGTTGCCCGGGATATGTGCTTCTGATGTGATATGCAACGACTTGATTGTTTTTGTCTACCTCAACTCCGTCAAATATCCTGTTGCCGTTCTTCGAATTCTTTCCAACGGTATTTCCCACGATGGATAAGCCGGCATCTGTAGGCGTTGCTATGCGGTCAGCCTCTATCATGTGGATGCGCAGAGTATAGGGGTTCATCTTTGTCGCATCATAACGCTTAAACAAAGCGAAGCAGTCACCCGACATGAGCCATGATTTGACAGCGAGCTGTTGCAGTCCATAGAAATTATTAAGTCCGAGAGCGTCACAGCTCCGTTTGTTTTTTGCCCACATGCGAAATTCGGCTTCGGTTTTCTTCTGCCATTCCTTTGCGGCGTTTTCCGAGAGCCCGAGAATATCTCTGTTTATGGCGCAACGCATGTGCAGACCCGTTCCAACCACCTTTGTTCTGTTGGTGTTGATAGCGGACGCCGCAACAGGCGTTGACATATAGATCATACGGGCGCGCTGTCTCATAGTTCTGTTGTTGAAATCTATGTCCTGAAACGGCGCGCTGCTTCTCGCAATAAATCCACTAAGCGACCGTTTTGACGTGCTTGCGCCCGCATCGCTGTAGCCGCTTGCATTTGGTGCTTTTTTTGCTTTATTATTCGTGATAATCACCGTCCTATATATAGTTTGCGACCCTCTCGGACAAAGGAGAGAAAACCCGAGAGGATCGCTTGTATTAAGCGCATTGCGCTGAATACCTTTTTATGCTCCGAGAATTAAAAGTCTCTTGGAATAATTCCAAAAGCCTTTCTCGGCCGTGCGCCGTTTGCAAGCGCACGGTATTCGTCTCTTTTTTTTACGGCATCGTCAATCTCTTTTGAGAGCTTGTCTAAATCAAATTTTGTCAGCGAACGACCGTCTATGGTGTAGCTCTGAACACCGCCGTCTATGAGAGCAATCTTTGCCGCCATAAGCTTTTCTATAAGCGTTGTATAATGCTCACACAGGAGCTTTGCTTCTTGGCTTGTCAAAACATTATTTCTTGCTTTATCCCCGTGATTTAACTATGGGGATATAAAACAATATCCTTTCGTTTAAATTTGATATGCAAAACGGAGAGGTCATTCCTCTCCGTTTTCTTCTTTTGCGTATTCCAATATATCTCCGGGCTGACAGTTAAGAAGATTACACAAACGATCTAATACTTCCCAGTCTATACAACCACCGTTTCGGAATTTTTGAATAGTTCCCTCACCGAAAATTTTTTCTTTTCTGAGTCTATAAGTAGAATAACCTGCTTCTTTTAGTGCCGATAGTATGTCAATTTTGTGAGACAATGACATTCTCTGATTCCTCCTTTCCAGATGAATATATTATACTATGCAATGTGCACATTTTCAAGTGTACATTGTGCACAAAAATATACACAAAAGTTTGTGCACAATTCCATCTTGACTATGCACATTCAAAGGTGTATAATATAGGTGTAAGGCACGGGGATACCCGCTATGAAAGGAAGTGAGGAAATGGATGAGATGGCAACTCATACCGAGTACATTTTGAAAATGGTACTTGAGCTTATCGACAAGTGCGAAACACTTGAAGAGCTTAAGGTATCAGTTCAAAAGCTACTCAATGAAAACAATTAGGGTAAAAAAATAGTGAGTGACACCGCCCGCAAAGGAAATCACTCACTATAACCCAAAGGGGCATCGGGGGAAGCCTTACTCCTCCGATTGCCTCCATTATACCATAAAAGGCGGAACTTGTCAATAGTAAATTCAAATAGGGTGGGACGCACCCGAATTTACGCTCGGGGAGATTGTGTAAGACTTGATTGCAAGCTGTAGTCGTTGAACCGAGAATTTGCGTCAACAAGCATAATTTTTTGGAGGTATCAAAATGACACTCAAAGAAGAAGTTAAAACTCTCGTTGAACAAGCTTATTTAACCCTTGATGAGAAACAAATCAAAAAAATCTTTCTCTTTGCAGAGCTTCTTTTTGACAAGGAACGCTACGAGTGTTTCAAGGAAGAAGCCACAAAGCAAGGTATTCCGTTCTGCGAATACGTAAATTGCGAATTTGATAAAATTCTATCCAAACCCGTCAAAATGCATAGGTTAAGCAGCTGATATGGAGTACTCATACAAATTTCGAATTTATCCGAATAACGAACAAATAAACCAAATACAGCGCACCTTCGGCTGTTGCCGCTTTGTCTATAACTACTATCTCGATAAGCGCATAAAGGTCTATGAAAGCACAAAAGAAACAATGAATTACTTTGCGTGCTTCAAAGACCTTACCCAGCTGAAAAAAGAGCTTGAATGGCTCAAAGAGGTGGATTTGACTGCCCTGCGGTATTCTTTGAAAAATCTTGATGCAGCATACAAAAACTTCTTTCGAACCTTAAAGTCCGGCAAGCCTGCGGGTTATCCGAAATCCAAAAGCAAGTATGACCGAAACAAGAGCTATAAAAGCGGTGCTTCGGGCAGCAATATTGCCGTAACCGATACAGCTGTTAAGCTCCCAAAGCTCGGTTATGTCAAATGCAGTGTATCAAGGGAAGTGAAGGGCAGAATCCTTTCTGCAACAGTCTCACAGCGACCGTCGGGCAGGTATTATGTTGCCATATGCTGTACCGATGTGGAGATTGACAAACTTCCACCTACAGGAAAAGCCGTGGGGCTTGATATGGGGCTGAGTAACTTTGCCATATCATCCGATGGTATAGAATACCCCAATCCGCGGCACTACCTCAAAGCCGAAAAGCGTCTTGCACGTCTTCAGAGGCGGTTGTCCCGAAAACAAAAGGACAGTAACCGCCGGGAAAAAGCGAGAATTGCAGTGGCAAAGCTTCATGAGCATATATCTGCACAGCGTAGCGATATGCTTCAAAAGCTGTCAACCGAGCTAATGAGGCAATATGATGTGATCTGCATCGAAGATTTAGCGGTAAAAAATCTCGAAAAGAACCACAGGCTCGCAAAATCAATATCAGATGCGAGCTGGGGAGAATTTCGCAGATTGCTGGAATATAAAGCAAAGTGGTATGGTAAACAACTATCCACCGTTGACCGTTTCTATCCGTCAAGCCAGCTTTGTTCCTCATGCGGCGCACAGTGGAGCGGAACAAAGGATTTGTCCGTTCGCATATGGACCTGTCCTGTGTGCGGAGCTGTGCATGACCGTGATATTAACGCCGCAAGGAATATCCTTAACGAAGGATTGCGAATTTTACAGTAGGGTGGGGATCATCCAAATTTACGCTCGGGGAGATCGTGTAAGACTTGCTTGCAAGCAGTGGTCGACGAACCGAGAAGCCGTTGTCGGTGATCCAAAAACCATGAACCATGAACCAATTACCAATCACTGAAATGGTTTTTGTTTGGCTTTTTTCGAACTTGAGGCGGACGCTTTGGTGCTGCGGCCGATGTTATATGTGTATTCCCTCTCAAACGGCGTTCAAGCGCGTCATAATCGGGCGATAACATCCTTTCGGCGGCGTTTGCATAATTTCGGCAGTCAAGTGCTTCGTTTCGCTCATGACCGGGGATCTTTTTCCAGACGAATTTTTTTGTTTTCTGATCATAGACATTCGCCTCGGAAAGAAGACTTTTGAAATATGCCGGCCCATAATCATCCCGGATAGGAAAATGACAGTATTTGCTGCCGGGCTCCTGCACTCTGAGATTAGCCATAATGATATGCTTTCCCGAATCGACGCCAATCTGATACCACCAGCATGTGCCGATAAACCTGCCGCCGATAACGATCTTCTGTTTTTTCGGTGGAGAGGTATAGGGAACATCGCCGCCCTTGCCTTTTATGGGAAACACCTTTTTTCCGAGACGTTCGCGGCATCTTTGGCGAACCTCATTTGTGAAATGTCCGCCTTCGTCAACGAATGTCATTGATATTTTAAGACCCGTGCCGCTTTTGTATCGATAAACGTGATCGATAACGGTATCAAGCTCATTCCATACTGCATCGGTATCAGGACGCCCCATGATAATACCTTTTTTGATGCCCCAGTTCTCGCCGAAATGTCGATATCCGACCACCTCATATTCAAGTCGGTCATCCTGGGTGTCAACTCCGCAAGTGAGGCATAAAACGCCGTCGGGAAGCTCTATCGGCTCGCCGCTTTCGTTTGTTCCATAGTCCTCACGGCGGCTGAGGATGCTGTTCTCACTCTCGATCTCTCCTCGGTTTTCCCACAGCAGACCGAAACGGGTGTTGTAAACGACCTGCATCCTTTCGGGATCTCCGAGAGCTTTGAGATATTCGATAATGCTCGATTTCCATGAAGCCCAAGGAGATACCCATGAAGTAAGTCTGAATGAGCGTGTCTGATTCTGCGCATACGCATCGGGATTATCTGCGATCCATTTCGCATCCTGAGCCTTTATTTCATGCTCGGTGGAAACACCGCCGCACTCGGGGCAAATATAGAATATATCCGCAACATCAAAGGCTTTTGCGTTTCCGACCTTGCTCTCGGTATATTCAAAGCGTATCTGCTCAAAGGTTATCTCGCTGTATTCTCCGCAATGAGGGCATCTGTTGCACCAACGCTCCATCGTGCCCTCATTGTAGGATTTCTCGATGTTGCTGGCACCTTTTATTGTCGGTGTTGATACTTCAACAGCCTTCGAGTTGTAAAAGGTCAGCTGTCGTATTCTTGCCAGCTCCCAGGGGTCGCCTTCGTTTCCGGCTGAAGCCTCCCAGCGGTCTCGCTCGTCACCGAATATGTAACGAATGGGCTTCGAGCAAAGATCATGTGCTTCACCCGATCCGCAAAGCGTGAGTATACCGCCGGGATAGGATTTTTGAAGTATCGTATTTCCGGAATCGCGGCTTTTTGCTTCCGCAACCTTACTTTTCAAAGGCTTGCAGTCCCGTATCATCGGCGCGATGCGGAGCTTTGAATAGCCTCTCGCATCATCCTTCGTCGGGTGAATGAACAGAATGCTTGAAGGATCTTCGGATATGGCATAGCCGACCATATTGTTAAGCATTTCACTTTTTCCGACCTGAGACGATGCCCAAACAACGATTCGCCTCACCTTCGGATCGGTGAAAGCATCCATAGGCTCACGCAGATAAGGCGTCCTGCTCGTTCTCCACTGACCGACCTCCGCTGATGCCTCGGGTGAAAGACGGCGGTGCTTGTCCGCCCATTCTGAAACAGTGAGATTTTCGGGAGGCTTCATGCCGGCAACGGCTTTTGTTATGGCGGCATTTAGCTTTTTAATTTCACTCGTCGTCATCATCCGTACCGAGGGTTATATCCCGACCGTAGCGTTCCTTTACCCTCTCTCTGTATTTTTCGGGATCGTATTCATATGCCGAGAGCTCGTCCATAACCAGATAAACTTCTTTCTGTATCCGTACAGCGATCTCGGCAGGGTCGGAAATGCTCGACAGATCAACCGAGAGCCGTCCCGGAAGCGCGAGCATTGCACCTCTTATGGCGTATATCAGATCGGCAGTCATCGCCGCAACATCTTCTGAGCGGTGCATTTTGCCTTGCAGCTCCTTCATCTCAAGCTCTGCCATAGCGGCTTTTGCTTTTTTTGCCTTTACGTCGGCTTTTCGCTTTTCGATTTCGAGCTTCTCAATGTCCGGGTTATCGCTTCGTTCTTCTGCCCTCTCTTCAAGCATTTCGCAATACGCCTTGATGTTCGGCAGAAGTTCATAGAGAGATCCGTGCTTCGTCTTGGTTTTGTTCAGTGTTCCCTGCGAGGTGAGTTGTCCGATCCACTGATTGGATTTTCCCGTCATTGCGCAAATGTCGGCGGTTTTAAGAAAAACAGGTGTTCCCGCCTGCAAAATATAAGCCGAATTCTTATCAAAAACAACGTTTTTTTCACCTTTTGCCACGAAAAATCACCCCCCCTTTTCATACTTTTTGCTGCAAAAAAGCAGATATTAAATATCTGCTTTAATGGTTTTCAATTAAAGTTTCCCAAAATTTTTGCCTGCTAACTGTGCGTTTAGTGGGGTCAGCGAGCCCGCCCTCTTTCTTTTTTGTTTCACAGTACCTTTTAGCATTTTGCATTATACAGTTTATCACAGAAAAAGCGAACATAGCGAACAACTTTTATCATGAAGCATTTGGTCTTTTTGAAAGCTGTTCCAAATATCGGTTACATGCCATTCTGACGCTGTCTTTTGTGTTGCCGCCGCCTATTTTTTGGGCAGTCTGCTGCCATGTAAGATTATCGATGAAGTGATATGAGATTATGCAGTGCATAAAAAGATCATCCACTGTGCCGATGAAGCGTTCGATCTCAATCTGCTTTCGCAGGTATTCGGTCTGCTGTTTTTCGATGATGTTCTTTAGGTCAACATAAAGTGCCAGATTGTCGGCGGTGGTGTTGCGCGTACTTCCGCTTCTCGGCATTCCCGAAAAGTCCATACTTCCGGGATCGAGACGTGCGGATATCTCTGCCAGTCTTGTTTTATTGCGTTCGATAAGCTTTTTGAGGTCGTTGTAATCCCGGAGTTCTTTTGCGGTCATGCCTTATCACCTCCGTCAGAACGGCAGATCGTCGTCAGCTTTACCAAGCTGGTCAGCCGAATAAAAATTGGTCGGCAAAGGAGCAGGCTTCTCGACGGACGCACCGTCAGTGCCTGCGGTCGATGTCGGAGCTTCCGCTTTTGAATCAACAAAGTTCAGCTCGTCGGCTATGATCTCGGTCACATATCGCTTTGTGCCCTCGTGGTCGATGTAAGATCGGTTCTGAACCGTTCCCACAACGAATATCGCCGAGCCGCGGCGGAAAAACTTATAAGCAAAGTCGGCAAGGGAACGCCAAGCGATAACCTTAAAGAAGTCCGCTATGGGCTTACCGTCAGGGGCGGTGCTTCGCCTGTTGACTGCAACAGTGAATGTAGTCACCGATGTGCCGTCAGTTGTCTGCTTATTCTCGGGATCGGCGGTCAGCCTTCCGCCAAGCATTATTTTGTTAAAATTAAAATTCGCCATATGTACTATCCTTTCTTTGGTTATGTATCAAGCTTGTCTTGATTTTCTATGCGTAAATTTTAAATCCAAACGCCTGCCGAGTGCGTCTGAAGCTGTCGATATCAGCTCCGATCAGAGCATACAAAGATCAGGCAGTCTTTTTGTATTAAAAATTTACGCATTTACAAGGCTTTTAATAGCCGACCTTTATTCGGCTTTTTGGGAGCCGTCATTCATCCTTTTTCGGACGCCCCCGCTTCTTTTTTTCGATTTTTATGTATTTATAATATAGGAAGCCAAATTCTGTAACTTTGCTTTCACGGAGCTCATAGCCCTTTGGCGCCCTCGGAGGCTTGTCCTTCGTGTAAAGGCGTTTGACCTCGATAGCGTCCTCTTCCTCTGGCTGTCGCATATTTCTCGTTGACATATAGTAATGACCGCCCTGCTCCGCAGTCCAGTGGTCGAAAAGGTAGTTTGCAAGACCGGTATAGTCCTGCCCATAATCAATGCCGTCATAATAATTGTGGTCTCGCAGGCTCTCGGTTCGTTTTACCAAGCCCAGCTGCCAGCTCTTTTCGATAAACTCACGGGGAATACCGTCAGAAAGCATATGAAAATGGATTCTGTGCGTGCTCTTGCCTCTGCCCATATAAATAATGATCTTCGCATCTGGGTAAGCATACTGCAAACGGCGGCGAAACAGACTGCGAAGCCGTCTCGCTTCATCGAATGTGTGGACCTCGTGTTCATCGTCCATGGTGAGGGTGGAATAAAGAGAGGACGGAGAAAAATTCTCATTGACGAGACGTGCGTGCTTACGTCTGGCAATGCCGATGCGGTGCGCCGCCCTCTCCTCCTCGTTCTTAAAACGCACACGAGGCGAGCTTTTCCCGATATTTTTGATCCTATCCGATACGCTGTAAACTATCTGCTCACAGACCACGCCCGAATATATGCGCTTCTTAACTCGCCTCATGTTGTTTCCTTTCTTTATCGTTTTTTGTATTGACAATGCACATATTTTGTAGTATAATATATATACTAACAATAGGAGGTAATAATTATGGCAACAACAAATATGAGCATCAGAATGGATGTGGAGCTGAAAAAGCAAGCCGAGGCAATGCTTTCTGATATGGGACTGAATATGACCACCGCTATGAATATGTTTCTTCGTCAGGTAGTGCGTCAAGGTAAAATACCTTTTGAGATAGCAACCGATATTCCAAATGCAGAAACTCTCGCTGCAATAGAAGAAGCCGAGGATATGCTTTCCGGCAAAATTTCCGCAAAGAAATATTCGAGTACTAAAGAGCTTTTTGAGGAGCTTAACTCATGAAATATCAGATAGAAGTGACTTCTCGTTTCAAAAAAGACTATAAGTTATCACAAAAGCGAGGACTTGATATGTCACAGCTTGAGAAGGTTGTTGAGATATTGGCTTCGGGCGAAGCGTTACCGGAAAAGTATCTTGATCATTCGCTCATCGGCGATTATAAAGGATATAGGGAATGTCATATCCGCCCGGATTGGCTTTTGGTCTATAAAATTCAAAATGATATTCTTATCCTGACACTTGCAAGAACAGGTTCGCATAGCGACTTATTTTGAAAATCCATACCACCGCCATGTGCGGTGGTTTTATTATTTGTTCAAAAGTCTCCTAACTTAGGACGGCTGTTTTTCCATTTGAGCCACTTTATATAGTGCCATATCGGGGGCTCATTTGCGCTCCATAAATACACAGCATTATAAAAACTGCGCTTTTTCTCATATCTCTTTCGGTGTTCTTTCTTTTTGCTCATCGTCTTCTCCTTTTTCAATCAAGACCAATATCACGTCATAAAATGCGCTTATCCCCGTAACATGGCATTTATTTATAGCATCGTCTCTCTTAATACCACTTACCTTTCCGCTATAAGCGTTCATTTGGTCTATCGGCACATTATCATAGTCAACGCATATAAGCTCGCCTTTATCCATGAGCTTTGTTAATTGTGACAGTCTCATAGTCCCCTCTCCCTCGCTTTCATCTCAGCGCACATCTGTGCTTTCTTTTGGTCAAGAAATACTTTGGTACCGAAGTCCTCACGGTGGTAGGAGGCTTTTATAAAGCCTTTTTCGCAGACGGTATAGCGGTAATGCCCGGTGTCCTTATCCTTCGATATCTCTACCGAGCTGACCTCGATAGTCTTTATGCCCGGATACGCCTTTTCGGTGAAAAACTCGGAACAGTCATATATGGTATCGCCCGGACGGATGGGAAGCTCAATGAGCTTTCGGCGCATCTCGTCACACTCACGGCGCAATTTATTTATCGTTTTGCAAGCATCGTCATAGATGTTCTTCAGCGTTTCCACGTCCGAAGGCGACATTCCGCTCTCCTCATAGTCTTTCAGCTTCCATAAGCAGCTGTAAAGCTCAGGAGAGAGAGCGGAAATATCCACTCCCTCTACATAAAACCGCCCGTTCGGTTCTTTCTTCACAAGACCTGTACGTTTTGGATACCCAGTTCTCTGTGGCATCGCTCCTCATCCTCCTTCCGTGCAAACATAACGTCACTCACCGTTGTTCTTGTCTCACTGTTTGCAAACCTGTCAAAGCAGGTGACAAACAAATAGACCTTGCCGTCCCTTCGGCGGCGATATCCAATCTCACATATGTATTTATAAAAAGCACGTGTTTGCTTTATTGGGTCTATCTCAAGGCTGACCATTACACCATTATCAAAGGCCCACTTCGCCTCAGCTGTTGTCATTCTTCGATCCCCTCTAAAAAGTCTTTTCCGAAGATCTCATGCGTGCCGCTTATAAGCTGTTCCTCCTCGTCTGAAATCTCATATCCGAAATCGGTGAGGACATCATATATCTCGTCCAGCGTTTTGTTGTCTTTATATTCGGGCTTACCTGTCCATTCACGGTCGATGTAAGTCTGAGTTTTCGCATCGGCGTATCTTCCGAACATCAAAAGAAACGCCAGTTTATAGGGATCAAGCTCATAAGCGGAAAGAATATCTTTAGTATTTGCGCCACTGTCAAGTCCTTTTGAAGCTCTCTTTATATAGGCGTCAACACCGGAGCAGTAATCATTTGCCTTTTTCAGTGCCCATTTATTGATCGTTACCAGCATAGGTTTATCGATCTTCAGATTTTTAACGAACAACGTGCGGAGATTATATATCCTGTCATTTAGAGAATTGCACTCGGCTCTGCATTCGGCGATCCTTGCGTTTTTCTCAGCCTCGTAGCGCGCCTCTTCCTCATCCTCTTCGGGCTCAGGAGTATTGTCCGCATAAAGCGATACGCTGTTGTAATTCACAACATAAGCAAAATTTGCGTCAAAATCGGGCTTTTCGGGCTTCTCGTCATTCCAAGTGTAATATGATTTAACAAATCTCCATACATCGTCACCATATGAAGGGAATTTATCAAGCTTTGTAAATGCGAATTTCCGTACTTCATTGAGTATTTCTTCGATCTGATCCTTGCGCTTTTGGTTATCCATTTCACTGGAAAGCTTATATTCAAAGTTCTTTGTGCCGATGGTTTCAAGAACGGCGTTTCTTGCGTCTTCGTCCTTGATATCGCAAACCTTCAGAGCGTCGTCAATAGTGATCTGCCTGTCCTCGCATACTTCTTTTAGCTTTTCATGATCAAGCTCAGAGAGTTTAAGACGGCGGCGGACGGTACTTTCGGAAAAGCCCGTCTTTGCAGATATGTCTTCTACGCTTTTTCCAAATTCAAAGCGTAGCTGCTTAAAGCCCTCAGCCTGTTCAAATACTGTCAGGTCGCTTCTCTGCATATTTTCAAGCAGCATAGTTGCCACTTGATCTTCCTCGCTCATGTCGGAAATTATACAGGGCAGCTCATCAAGGATCATTCTCGAAGCTCCGAGGCGGCGATTGCCTATGACAACATAATATCTTTCATCATCTGCGCCGGGAATAGGTACTACCGTCAAATTCTGAAGAACTCCTTTGCTTTTTATCGATTCCGACAGCTCAGAGAGATCTCCGAGACTTTTTCGCGGATTTTTCGGATGATGTTCAAGCTTTGATATGGGTATCATTACGATTTGATTCGTCTTATTCATGGTGGTTTCTCCTTTTTCATTTTCTTCAAGGGGACATTTGTGCCTAATGTCGCAAGGTTGATTTCTCAGCGAGTCCATCAAATTGTTTTCGTTTGCGCCGTATGTACAAAAGGGCATATTAAAGAGCTTTATATAATGCACACAACTTTCTCTATCACTTTTGCTTCGGATTTTCGCCATTTTCAGTTACTCCAATAGCCTATCTCAGTCTGCGACTTCTTACTCTCACTGCGCTCGATCTTAACCCTGCCTTCGCTTCCTCTGACAAACTTTGCCTTAACGCCGCCGCCGAGAAGAGCGGAGGCGGATATCAGCTTGCGCTCGGCAACATAATCAGCGAGCTTTTTGAGGGCCCGAAGCTCTTCCTCGCTGATAGGTTCATATCCATCGGCTTTGCATCCCTCTCCGAAAAGAGTATCAATAGCTTCATGCGCCTTCGCCTTCTGTATCTCGGTTCGTGCTTCTGCCACGGCGCCCGGGCAGTCACAGCTCATTCCGGGCATTACCACCTGCCCGCAGTGCTTGCATACATTCTCATTCATGCTTTAAGCACCTCCCCTATAATGGCGTTCATCGACGCGATAAATTCAAGAGATTTTGCCAGAGCCGACGAGAGAACGGTCTGCTTGCGGTCGTATTTCATAAGAAGCTCCCTCAAGCTCTTCAACCGCTCCTCTGTCACAGAAAGTGCTTTTTCCTTTTCATCTGCTGTTTTCCACGCCGCCTCAAGCTCCTCGTTATAACGATCCTTTTCTGCAGACGAAGCATCAAGCGCACTCTGCAGCGTCAGGATCTCTGCGTCTTTTTTATTGATAAGCCCTTCAAGCTCACCTGCATATGCTGCGATCTCTGCAAGCTCATCATTTGTGGCAACTGCACGAACAAGAGCGTCCTGCTCCGATCGGTCAGATACCCCGAGCTGTCTCAGCTTGTTTATAACGGCCGTGGTGCTTCTGCCAAGCTCTGCGGCAATTTCTTTTGAGGTCTTTCCGGATTTATGAAGCTTGCTCAGCTTCTCCAAGTCCTCCGGGGTCCAGCGTTTGTTTCTGACATCCATGTGAGCCGATTCACCGGAGGTGCTTTCTTTCGCTGTTGTGCTATCCCTCTCTGCACGCAGCTCTTTAACAAGAGCGTTAAGCTCCTTTTTTGAGCAGTCGAGAAGATCGCATAGAATATCCTTCTGCTCCTCGCTGTCTTTTGCCTGATCTATTATCGGCAGGATCTCGTCTCGTTTTATAGTTTCGAAGTGCATAGTTTTTCTCCTTAAATAACATCAAAAAGTGTCGGTGTTTCCATTTCATCTTCGGCGGCTTTCAGATACCCAACGCCGTCACGGAAATATTCCGGGTTAAGCTCACAGCCATAGCCTCTTCTACCCATTTTAACCGCCGTCATAGGTACCGTCATAAGACCGCCAAAGGGGTCATATACGAGATCGCCCTCGTTTGAATAACGGTTTATAATGCGCTCAACGATATCGAGCTGCAAGGGGCAGACGTGCATCTGCAGCTTTCGTCTTGCCTGAGTGCTGTTCAGCGTCCTCATGCGGTTTATATCATCCCATACCATATCAGACCATGATGCAGGAGCTACCACCATAAATGTAGCGGGCAATTTTCCCTCTCCGTCAAGCTTTTTAGCCAGTTCCACATGCTCTTTGTAGCTGTAAACATTATCGCGGCTGTATTTTGTATAGAGCTTCTGTAGTTTTGATACGTCCGTCTCCATAAGCTCTTCTTTGGTAATAAGCCTGTCGCCCGAAGAACGCTCAAAGGCGTGTGCATCGATCTGCCACTGCGCTCTTGTATATTCCTCTTTGGTCTTGGTAACCGGTTCATCTGCATATGCCTTTGAGGTATCTGACGGAAGTTTGCGGAACAGAAGGATATATTCGGGACATCCTACGCCCATTTTTGAGCCGTCCTTGCATTGCTCACTCCAACCAAGCCGGTAAGTCTGATTGTTTTCTCTTACAACGTCTGTAACAACCGTTATCCTTCCCATATACCTAAAGCCGTGCTTCATGAAGTGAAATACCGTCATTTCGGAAAAAGGATCTATCGTCGGCATACCGTCACCCGTGGCGTTGCCGAAGAGAACTCTGTCCTTGACGTGCACCGCCGCCACTCTGCCGGGCTTAAGGACCCGAAGAAGCTCCGGGGTCAGATAGTCCATCTGATCAAAGAATTTATCATTGTCTTCGTTGTGCCCGAAATCGTTATAGGACGGTGTATATTCATAATGATTCGAAAAAGGGATAGAGGTATGTATAAGACCGACGCTGTCGGTTTCCATCTTTCTCGTTTCAAGTATGCAATCATTGTTGACTGCCGTGAAATATGCTCCTTTGACTTCCACTCGCTCAACTCCTATGCTTCTTTGCATCTTTTCCACTAACTTTTCGGTATAGATGCCGTATTTTTTCACGATCTCGCGCATTTTCTCGGTCTGCTCGTCATGCCTCTGCCATTTTTCTTGAAGCTCACGGAGAACACTGGTTTCATTTTCGGTGTAGATTATGTCGATAATGACCTTTTCCTTCTGAAGAAAACGGTAAATGCGGTGTATCGCCTGAATAAAATCGTTGAATTTGTAATCTATGCCCATAAAGATCGCCCTGTGGCAGTGCCGCTGAAAGTTACAGCCCTGTCCGCTGATCTCCTTTTTAGTTGCAAGATATTTGATCCTTCCGTGGGCAAAATCTATGACATGCTTTTCCTTCAGATCAATGTCTTGCGCACCGTATATCTCGGTGGCAGAGGGGATCCTCTTTTTTATGGCGTGTCGTTCATCCTCCAGATCATGCCAAAGGATAAAACGAGCTTCGGGGTCGCTCTCGATTATCTCAAGCATCTTATCTGCACGGGCTTCGATGCTCTCACGCTTTTCTCTTGCGGCTTCCGTCAGTCCTGCAGAAACATCACGGAACATCTGCATCTGTCCGTCACGGTCAAATGTCGGAGAGCTCATATCCTTAACGCAGTGATAACGAATATCCAGCGGCGGAAGATCATAGCCTTCCGCATCAAAGCCGAGATCGGCGGGAGTCGAAAGGAAGAACGCCCATGTTGATATCCAGAGCCAAAACTCCTCTTCCTTATGTGGGTATATTGTCAGATTGTTTGCCTTTGTGCTGTCGCGCTGAAAGAAGCGTGTAAGAGCCTGTCCGGTGTCCATGATCTCGAGAAAACCTGCGTAATGTATCAGTTCCTTGTATTTGTTGGGATCGGGTGTTGCGGTCGCAACGAGCTTATAGGGAACTCCGCGGAATTTGTCTACGAAGGTCTGATAGGTCTTTGAGCCAAAGGAACGGAGAACGCTGGCTTCATCGAGACAGCAGCAGTCAAAGGTCCTCGGGTCTATGTTACCGTCTCTCACCCTCTCGTAGTTGGTTATGAGGATCTTTGCATCGGTCGCATTTGCTTCCTCTTGTGATTTTATGTATGGCGGACTTTCGAGCCCTAAAAGATTTACCGCATCCTCTGTGAACTCCTGCTTTACTCCGAGAGGTAGGACAATGAGAGCCCTTCCGCCCGTGTGCTCGGTAACAAGACGGCAGTATTCGAGCTGCTGAGCTGTCTTTCCGAGACCGAAGGCTTCAAAAAGCGCACGCCTGCCGCCCTTTACAGCCCACTGTACCGCTATTTTCTGATGAGGCTTCAGATTATCATTTATCTCATCGAGCGGAACGTCAAAGCCCGAGACAGGCGCACTGATCGCCTTTGCCTTTAAAAAATTGTCGTAATTCATGTCTGCCCCCTGATAACATCCCACATCGTTGTGAAGAAATTCCATTCAAGATACTCACCGTAGCCGGCATAGCTCTCCATGTTGTGGGTCACAATGTCAAAGAAGGATATGAGCATCCAGAATCCAATCAGCGTGCAAATTATTGTTAATATCCATACTGCGGCACGGTATATCTTGTTTCTTACAGTCTCCATCATAGCCACCTCTTTGTATCGATTATCGGAGCATTTTTATCTTCATGGCGCGATCGCTCATCTTCGAGAATCAGAAACGCACCTTCGAGAATTAAGGCTCTGATGTCGCTGCGCTCCTCTTTGATAGTTCCCTTTTCGGAGAGACGAATGTTTTCTTTAGCCATCGCAATAGCCAGCGTCATTTTCGCATGCTCCGCCGGGGTTGTTTTTTCGCTATCCATTACCGCCCGCTCCTTTCATGATCTTCGTCTGCCGCAGGTCGAAAAATCGACTGTAAACCTTCAAAATAATCTTCTCCGCCACCGATTTCGGCAGTGGGGTGAATCTTTCCTTTTCCATATTTCTCTCACGGCACATACCAGCCGACGATGATGCCATTTTCTTCTATAAGCCTCATTCCGCCAAGCTCAATATAAAATCTGTCAGAATGCTCGGTATCGGGTATTCTCTTTGCGCCGCTGCCGAAATTTGCGGACAATGTGTTTAAAGTGCGGTGTTCTTCTTTTTGAAGTACTTTTTTTGTGGGGAAGAGCTTGGGAAGCCATGCAAAGGCTTTCGTTGTTTCGCTCTCGTAATGGATTCTGTTCGTCAGCTTTGCGCAGATGCGGGCAATGTCGCCGATGACCTCATTCACGGTCTCCTGTTCTTTTGCCGTGAAGTCTCTCATGGTCTCCACATCAACGTCCATTTTGCCATTGCCAAAGCTGAACGCCAGCTCGTTCCCACCAAAGCGGATCTTTCCGATAATCTTTTTCATGTTTTTTCTCCTTTTTATCTATTTGAAGGTGCATTCCTGCGCTCCTCTAATGTCCTTACGTACTTAATGAACATGGGAGCGAGAACCTTCTCCGCAAAATATGTGAGCTTTGTTTTTTCATATTCGGTCAGCTCTTCGGCTTCAGATTCGTCGCAGTAGATTTCATCAATATCATCGCTGAAAGAACCGTCATCATTCCTGTAGCAAACAATGCCCTTGACTATTCTGTTTTCTCTGTTGCTCCCGTTCATAAGTGTCTCCTTAAATATCAATTGTTATTTTGAGCCTTGTCTCCGAAATGGTGCGCACGTATTTCGCCGCACTTATTCATTTTTTACTATATTTGACAAGGTGTTCGAGCTACCGCTCAATACTTTGCAGGGATTTTTTATTTCATTTGCGGTTGCTTTTTTCATTTTTTTGGTTCTTGCCATTCGTTAAGAATAGTTATGGTTTCATTTCTGATCCTTTGAATAGCCGGGGAGCTGTCGACGTTCTTTATTGCCTTGCTGAAAGTGCTGTCGCTAACGTTGATACCCCTGCGGCGCAACTCCTCGATCACGTCTCGCCCGGTCTTGCCGAGCAGTGCCAAATGGGCCTTGATTTCGTTGTAACTCATATTTTTACCTCCTGTTTACTTCTTTTCTTGACAAAAACTGCTTTTCGTTGTATAATGAAAGCAACGGTAAAACAATTTTTATTGATAATTTTGAAATTCATGTTAAAATTTGCTTTGGTAAAAAATTAAAAATGGGTGTTGTTATGTGGAAATTTGAAAGTTCTGTTGGTACATTTATTATCAAATTCCGTTCGGAAAGCGGAAAATATGCTCTGATTCTTGATAATCAGATTTATGGAGAGGCAAGCGATCCTGTTGCACTCGCAAGCAATGTATACTGTCATGTTACCGGGTGTTTTGAATGGGATATCCTTGACGGTCAGTACCCCGAAGGTGACGCCCCCACAGATCTTTACGAATGGGAAAAATACTGAGTGACAGATTCAGAATCCCCCTCAATTGTTTTGCAGGCACGAAGAGGGGACATAACATAGCCGAGCATTCTAATTCTTCCGTCAAGCATTTCCGAGGTTGCATTACCATCGGAAATGCTTTTTTTGACGTCGCTTTTCAACACCTTGGTGTAATCAAGCAGAGCGTCCTTAACATTTGAGATAATTTCAAGGTCTTTTTCGGTTGGGTTGTACTTGTAAGTTTGTGCGTTCATAATAAGCTCCTTTTTAAATAAATTTGTAATTAAGTACATTGTTTGAAATATACTCTCCGATGGGAGATAGCGGTTCATTGACCCCTTCCATGCGGAGTAAAGCGAAAGATGCGGAATGTAGAGCCTCGCATAGCTTCATTGAAGCGGTGAGATCAGGCACTTTTGCACTTTTAAGCTTTTCGGTTTCTTTCTTTAATGCTCTCGAAGCGTCAAGCAGTGCATCTCTGCTATTCTCCAAAATCATTTCATACCTTTTGTCTTTCATCTCTTGCCCCCTCTCTTTGCCTCTTCAAAGCGTTCGAGACAGAGAAGCGTAAGTGAAATCAGATATTCGGTTCGTGACATCCGCTCCAACTCTTCATCTGTCATGAGTGCGCCCTCGTTTGAACGCTTCAAGACTTCTTTGTTCATGGTGTCACTCATAGCCGTCAAGCTTTCTTTGAGGTTCTTAATGATTTTCTTTTCCTTGCGGGTTAGATACTTTGGCATTTTTCCTCTCCTTTATTTATAACTTTCCTTGACAAAAACATCTTTTTACTGTATAATAAAAGCAACAGTAAAACATTTTTTTGTTTGCAATAACATTATAGTACGAAAATATCTTACTGTCAAGACAAAAATAAGATTTTTTCGAATTTCGTTGAATATAAACGAAAGGCAGGTAAGATTTTTGCATATTTTGAACAATATTATAAAAGAATTATCTATTCAATCAAAAAAACAAAAAGATTTATGTGAACATCTAGGAGTTGGTAAACAAGCTTTCAGCGATTGGAAAAGCGGCAAAAGTAACTCTTACACTAAATATCTTCCACAAATAGCCGACTATTTTGGAGTATCGGTAGATTATCTTTTAGGAAAAGAAGAAACCGTCCCAGCATCACCTTTAGATGACAACAAAAAAGAATTATTTGATCACATCGACCGAATGACCGCTGACCAACTAGAACAGCTCAAGTCTTATGCGAAGTTTTTAATTGATAGCAGAAAATAGAATGTTTTGGAATAACTTTTATAATCTTTGCACTGAAAAAAGAATGAAGCCGTTGCAAGTGGTCAAAGAAATTGGCATTGCTCATGGCTCGATTACAAAGTGGAAAAACGGTGCTATGCCAAACACTAAAAATTTACAGAAGATTGCTGACTATTTTGAGGTATCGGTAGAACATCTTTTAGAAAAAGAAAAAGCCGCCCCATCCTCACCTGCTGATGAAAATAAAAAAGAACTGTTCGATCACATCGATCAGATGACCGATGAACAAATTCAAGAACTCAAAGTTTTGGTGAAATATTTAATCGATAATAAAAACGATAAGTAATATGTTCAAAGATATTTTTATAAAATTATGTTCGAAAAAAATGTAGCACCTACGGCAGTATGCAAAGCTATTGGGCTTTCGGGTGCAGCATTCTCGTGTTGGGATAATAATACAGTACCAAGGCAAACAACTTTAAGGAAAATTGCTGACTATTTTGATGTATCGGTAGAATATCTTTTAGAAAAAGAGGAAAATCCCCCAGCATCACCAATAGAAGGCAACGAGAAAGAGCTATTTGAGCACATAAAATCAATGTTAAATCATATAGCCGACTATTTCGGCGTATCGATTGATTTCCTTTTGGGTAAAGAAGAAGCCGCCCCGGCATCGCCTATAGACAATAATAAAAAAGAGCTGTTCGTTTGCATCGATCAAATGACCGATGAACAGCTCGAACAGCTCAAAGTTTTTATAAAATATTTAGATGAGAGCAAAAACAAATAAAACTATTGACAAAACATAAAAAGCGGTATATAATAATAACGGAGAGCACCGATGACGGTTGCTCCCAGTACTAATAGTTAAAAGATAACCGTTTAGATTGGGAAGTCAGGCGGTTATCTTTTTTTGTTATCATTTGCGGTCGATAAATAAAGCCGCAAGCGCAATAAGTACCATAGCAAAAGCAAATAAGGCTTCGTATGTAACCATGCTCAACAAGGTGCATAATGAAAATCATAAGCACCACTCCTTTCAATGTTAATCGAAAGGAGCAAAGATGTTCCTTTCGTAATTAAAGAAAGGAAGCAACCGCCACCGTAATGGTGTTCTCCGGGATTCCCTCTCGGGTATCCGAGAAAAGTATATCACAACTGACAATTTTTGTCAAGAACTTTGCAGAAAAAGGAGAGCTGTTCAAACACATCTATCGGGTGAACGATAAACAGCTCGAACAGCTCAAGTCTTTTGCGAAGTTTTTAATTGAAAGCAAAAACCAAAAATTATGTATTCATAATTTCTTTTGCTTTTTCAACTAAAATCTTCAGTTCATTTTCACTGAAATCGGCATCTTCAATGATGGACTTCAGTTCTTCACGTAAATTCTGATTTTCCATAATATTTCCTCCTTCTATAATTTGGTAATTTAATTATAATGGAAATTTATGGAAAAATTTGTTATGTTTTGTCAAATAGTCTCGTTTTTTTAATTTTATTGTAAAAAATGGGTATAAATAAGAAATATTAAGTAATAACAAAGAATAAAAACCCTCACGGGCATATAGGTAAATTTATTGAATTATTTTGAGGCATCGATATTAAGAAAGTTGGTAAGAACAATATGAGTTTTGCAAAATGGTCGGATTGCCATGATTACGTGGGGCAAGATAAAAGAATTGAAAAAGCAAAAAGAGCAGAAAATACTCCTTTAAATATTTCTGTTGAGGAGAAATTCGGAAAATTCGGCGGAAGCCACGGAACATATCATACAACACTTGAATATTGCGAGTGTTTTGATTTCAAAAGCAGAAAAATGCCGTGCAAACATATGTATAGATTGGCTATAGAGCTCGGTGTTATAGACGCAGACGGAGTAAAAGAAGATGAGGTTAAGCAGGTTTTGAAGAACGATACTGCCGTACCCGGTATGATATCCGGATTCGGCTGTTGGGCTTCAACAAATTCACCCGGACAATGGAGTAGATTTGATAGATCTGTCGACTGTATCCCTGAGATCATATCTTCATCTATGCAAAAGGGACAGTTTATCGGCAGTGGAGAGATTTACGATACCTCTTTGTTAATATGCACTTGCAGAGATTTTGAAGAACGTCAACTGCCATGTAAACATATATACCGATTGGCTGTTCTTTTAGGAGTATTGAACAAAGATGGAAGCAAGGGGGAAATAGACGCTGATTTTGATTTCCCTCTCTTGTCCGAAGAAAAATGTGAAAAATTTGAATATACGGCAAAACTCTTTAATAAATATTCACAAGAAACGCTTGAAGCAATCAGGGAAACGATATTGAGTAGCTATTACGGCTTAGAAAATATTTGCCTTGATAAAAATATACTCGTAGAAGCTATTGGTGATGGCATAGTTTGTATTTCCGAGGATGTTTCTCCTTTAGATATTGTTAAAGCTGGAATGCAGAAGCGTACTGTGCACCTTTTAACCGATATTGGCTTTGCATTTCCGGAAACTCTGAAACTTCAAAGAGAAAAATACGCTTGGTGCTTGGAAAATCCCGATATAGTTTGTAAACTGATTTATCCTAATGCAGTAAAAGCATCACTGTGTGAGGATTTCAATGACATCTCGGCGGAAATGTATAGCTATTTATATTATGCTCATAACATCGGAAGCGGAATTAACGCTATAACTCGCGAAGTATTGCCAGCAAGAGTTCCTATTCCGGAGATACAAAGGCTGTTAATCTAAACAGCCCAAAATTCCAAACGATTACGAATTTAAAAAATAAAGCCATTTTGTTGACATCAACAAAATGGTCATAAATCAAATAAAACTATTGACAAAAAGCATAAAGCGGTATATAATAATAACGGAGAGCACCGATGTCGGTTGCCCCCTGTCGATTATAGAAATAACCGCCTTATGTGGGAGTGAGGCGGTTATTTCTTTTTGTTATGATTATCTATGTAGGTTAGCAGAGCGAGAATAAAACCCGCAAAAAGGAACAGCAGTTCCCATGTAACAAACATCAGCATCACCTCCCCTCTCGGGAAGGCAAACAAAAGAAATCTGCATTCCCGATTAAGGGAAGCAACCGCCACCGTTTATGGTGTTCTCCGGGATCTCCTTTCGGATCTCCGCCGATAAGTATATCATATCTGCCGATTTTTGTCAATATCTATTCAAAATGCCATACTATTGCAAATTTGAATTGACATTTTGGTGGTCTCACGAAAATGCAGAAAGGAGCAGGATGAACGCTGTAATATACGCGCGGTACTCAAGCTATAATCAGACAGAACGCAGTATTGAAGGGCAGATAGAAGACTGCATGAGATATGCAGAACAAAATAATATCACTGTTATCGGTAATTATATAGACCGAGCCTGCACGGGAACAAACGCAGAACACCGTCCTCAGTTCCAGCAGATGGTCAAGGACTCCGAGAAAAAACAGTTTGATGTTGTACTTGTTTATAAACTGGACAGATTTTCAAGAAATCGCTATGACAGTGCTTTATATAAATCAAAATTGAAAAAGAACGATGTCAAGGTTGTTTCTGTCATGGAGAACATCTCTGAAGATCCGATGGGAATTATCCTCGAAAGCATGCTTGAAGGTATGGCAGAATATTATTCGGCAAATCTCTCACAGAACGTGAAAAGAGGTCTGAAAGTAGCAAGAAGCCGAGGAACATTCACCGGCGGAATTATCTCATACGGGTACGAGGTCAAGGATAAAAAGATCGTAATAAATGAAGCCGAAGCAGAAATCGTCAAGTATATTTTTAACGAATATGCCAAAGGAACGAGACTCTCATACATCGTCAAGCATCTTAATGACCGAGGCGTTAAGCCTAGATTAAAATCGAAATTCCATATAGGAAGCCTACACAGTATTTTGAGAAACAAAAAATATATCGGAGTGTATAACTTCCAGGATGAGATTATTCCGCAGATATATCCGAGAATAATTGATGATGAAACTTTCAAGCTCGTAAATGAAAAGATCGCAGCAAATAAAAGAGCACCCGCTGCTTCGAAAGCCAAAATTAAATATCAGTTGCAAGGAAAGCTGTTCTGCGGAATGTGCGGTTCTAATATGATAGGCGAGAGCGGCAAGGGAAGAGACGGAACCGTTCACCGTTATTATACTTGCGCCACCCGAAAGAAACACCATACCTGCAAAAAGAAAAACGAAAAGAAGGACGTTCTTGAAAGATATGTTGTTGAGCAAACCATCAATTACATACTTACTCCTCAGAAAATAGATTTTATCGCGGAAAAGTTAGATGAACAATACAAGAAGGATTTTTCGGCAGATAATATCGGGAAACTGGAAAAAGCTCTCGAAAAAGCCGAACGCGAGGTAAATGCATCCGTTGATCTTATGATAGCAAACGCCGAAAATTCGCTTTTGGTTAAGAAGCTTAATGAGAAGATAGAGAAATTAAGTTTCGAAATCGATGAGATGAAGATCGACTTAGCAAATTTGCGGATAACAAGTAAAAATGCATTCACAAAAGAAGATTATCGAAATTGGTTAAAAGCCATCATTACAGGCAACGTAACAGATGAAAGTTACCGCCAGCAGATGATAGATACATTCATAAATGCCGTTTATGTTTACGATGATAAGCTCGTCATCTACTATAACATAAATAAAGAAAAACAGGTGACCTACGAAGAAGTGCAAAAAGATCTTGAAGCACTTTCCGTCGCAGAATCAGATATTTCGAATCAAGATGGTTCGGATTTCATCACATCCGCCCAGCCAAAAAATCTCCCCGAACAAAGCTCGGGGAGATTTTTATTTTTCACTTTTCACTGAATCCGGCCGATGAGATTTTTTGCAAAGCTAAAGGTAATAGTGAATATGTGCAGAAACGTTTTTAATGAATATTTTGATAACGGACTTGCTTTTTCTATCCAACCGAGACAGCGTGTATTACTTTCTTCACTCTAAAAACAAATAATTACAAAAAATTGTGCATGCCATTTAATGGGCATTATGCTTATATGAATATATCGTGTGGAGTTGGATCTTTGAAGTTTATAAGCTCCTCATGGTTTTTGATAAGGTCCTCAGCTGTGAGAGCAGCTTGACGTGAAACTTTTGGAGTACTTCTGCTTCCTATTTCATAAAGAAAGGGACCCTTGTAGCCGGCATCGTCAAGGGCGTGCATGAGAGAGTGCCGGTCGATCTTTCCCTCTCCCGGCAGATAGTGATTTTCGACAATAAAATCGTAGTCTGAGAAATGTGTTGAAACTATCTTGTGCCCAAGAGCCTTTGTAAAATCAAAACTATTCTGCCACATGAGATGATTTGTATCAAATATAACGCCTGTTCTGTCGTCAACAGAAAGGATCTCTGCGATCTCGTAGAGTCTCTGCCAAGGCATGAGCGTGGGAGATCTTCTATAAGTACCTGACCGCCAAATTCGGCAAAGGGGAGATCTAATACATAAAATCAAGGGCTGTAGCTAAAAATGCTCCAGCCCTTTTGATTGTCAAGAAATCATTCTTCGGTTTTTGTAACGGCTATGCAAAGCTCGTCAAGACCCTTGGGGTCAGCAGGCCCGGGAGCACCTGACATAAGCTCACTTGCGTTTTGAACCTTGGGGAATGCGATAACATCGCGAATATCCTCAAGTCCGAGCAGAAGAGTTACAAGGCGATCAAGACCGAATGCAAGGCCTGCATGAGGAGGAACGCCATATTTGAATGCTTCAAGAAGATAGCCGAACTTTTCGTTTGCTTCTTCCAGCGTGAGACCGAGAATTTCAAACATCTTCTTTTGAATATCCTCGCTGTGGATACGAACCGAGCCGCCGCCAAGCTCTGTGCCGTTAAGAACTATGTCATATGCCTTTGCGCGCACTCTGCCGGGATCACTTTCTATATACTGCATATCCTCATCCATAGGAGAGGTAAAGGGGTGGTGCATAGCATAGAAGCGTTCATCCTCCTCGCTCCATTCAAGCAGTGGGAATTCAGTAACCCAGAGGAATTTGAAGTCAAGAGGATCGAGAAGTCCAAGTCTCTTTGCACATTCGCAGCGCAGATTTCCGAGAGCATCGAAAACTACCTTGTTTTTATCGGCAACAATGAGTATAAGGTCACCTGCCTGGGCTTCCATAGCCTTTTTGATAGCCTCATTTTCTTCATCTGTGAGGAATTTTGCGTAGGAAGAAGATATTTCTCCCCCCTCTGCCCATTTGAGCCAAGCAAGACCCTTTGCCTTATATGTCTTAACATAGTCGGTGAGGGAATCAATTTCCTTACGGGTGAATCGTGCCCCTCCCTTAACATTGATAGCACGAACCGATCCGCCCTCGGCAATGGCTGCTGCAAACACCTTGAATTCGCAATTTGCAAGAAGAGCAGAAAGGTCACGAAGCTCAAAGCCGAAACGGATATCGGGCTTGTCCGAGCCGAAGCGTTCCATAGCCTCACGGTAAGGCATTTTTATAAAGTCATATCCAAGCTCTTTGCCAAAATATTCTTTCCAAAGATATTTGATAAAGCCCTCGTGCATTGCCATAACGTCGTGTGCACTTGCAAATGACATTTCGGTGTCAAGCTGAGTGAACTCAGGCTGGCGGTCAGCACGCAGATCCTCGTCACGGAAGCAGCGCGCTATCTGGAAATAGCGGTCAAACCCGGACACCATAAGAAGCTGCTTGTAGAGCTGAGGGGACTGGGGGAGAGCATAGAAGCGGCCGGGATGAACACGGGAAGGAACCAGATAGTCTCTTGCTCCTTCGGGAGAGGGCTTGATGAGACAGGGAGTCTCAATATCCATAAAGCCGTTTTCTGCATAATAATCACGTGCGATCTTTGTTATCCTTGATCTGGCGATGATATTGCCCTGCATATCGGGGCGGCGAAGGTCAAGATAGCGGTGCTTCAAACGAAGCTCTGCGCCGACCTTGCTGTTTTCAACTATTTCAAAAGGAGGTGTTTGAGCAGAAGAGAGGATCTTGAGCTCAGAAACAGCAACCTCGATCTTTCCTGTTGGAATATTGGGGTTTACGGATGAGCGTGCACGCACTGTTCCGTGTGCGCAGAGCACAAATTCTGCTCTAACAGTGAATGCCGCATCAAAAACGTCTTTTTTAGTTTCCTCGTCAAAAGCAAGCTGAATGATTCCGCTTCTGTCGCGAAGATCTATGAAAATAAGTGCGCCAAGGTCTCTCTGCCTTTGTGCCCAGCCCATAACGCAGACCTTTTTTCCGATATCCTTTTCGGAAAGCTCTGCGCAGTAGCAGGTGCGTTTATCGTTGTTTGTAAGCAACTGTGCCATATTTATTCTCCTCATAATCATATTAAGAAATATATCATATTTATTATACACATATTTGACTTTTTGTCAAGGTAAATGCCCGATTTTTGCATATAAAAGTCAGCATATATTTTTTGATAGGCGTTCTATTAAGGATTGGATTGGTATATAGAAAAAGTTTGAAAAAATTTTGTAAAACCTCTTGACAAATCTGCTCTAATGTGTTAGACTACATTTACTCTAATATATTAGAGGAAGGAGAGCACAAATGGAAACACCAAAAGTATTTGAAAGTGAATACCGCTTTTGCCTTATTTTGTGGGAGCACGAACCTATAAAGAGCAGTGAGCTGGTGAATCTCTGCCGTAAACAGCTTGGCTGGAAACCAACAACGACCTATACGGTCATCAAGCGTTTGTCTGAAAGAGGTGTGCTTAAGAATGAGAACACTATTGTTTCTGCTCTTGTAAGTAAGGATGAGGTACAAGCCGCCGAAATAAATGAAATGGTTGAGAAAACCTTTGAGGGGTCTCTCCCTGCGTTTATTGCTGCTTTTACAAAGCATCAGAAGATCTCAGAGGAGGAGATTGATGCAGTACAGAAAATGATAGATTGCTACCGGAAAGGAGAAAAGTGATGTCACAGATATTTCTCGGAGTAATCAATATGAGCATATCGGCAAGTTATATCGTTCTTGCCGTATTGTTTCTGCGCTTGCTTCTAAAGAAGGCCCCCAAATGGATCACAGTAGTTCTTTGGGGCATTGTGGCGGTTCGTCTAATTTGTCCGTTTTCAATTGAAAGTGTATTTAGTTTGATACCAAGCTCTGAAACGGTAAGTCCTGAAATTATGGTGGATAGAACTCCCAAAATAAATACGGGTATTCCGATAGTCAACCAAATCGTAAATCCTGTGATAGGCACTTCCTTTGCCCCAAATCCTGCTACAAGCGCAAATCCTTTACAGCTATGGATACCTACCTTTGCGTTGCTTTGGATAATCGGAATGGCTGCTTTGCTTATTTATACGGTAATCAGCTGCGTTCGCCTGAAATGCAAGATCGGAACTGCAATTTTGCTCTGTGATAACATCTATCAGAGCGAGAATGTTGTATCTCCTTTTGTAATCGGTATAATAAAACAGAAGATCTATCTTCCGTTCAATATGAATGAGAAAGATATGGGATACGTTGTAGCGCACGAAATGGCGCATATTCGGCGCAAAGACCACCTTTGGAAACCTCTCGGTTTTCTTCTGCTTATTCTCCACTGGTTTAACCCCTTGATGTGGCTTGGCTACGTTCTACTTTGCCGCGACATTGAGCTTGCTTGTGATGAAAAGGTTATCAAAGAGCTTGACTGTGATGCAAGAGCCGACTATTCAGAAGCACTTCTCACTTGCAGCGTAAACAGACGAATGATTGCGGCTTGTCCGCTTGCCTTTGGAGAGGTGGATGTGAAGGATCGTGTTAAGCACATTATTAACTACAAAAAGCCTGCCTTTTGGCTCATAATAGCTGCGATCACCGCGTGTGTGGTTGTTGCGGTTTGTTTCCTTACAAATCCTACGCAAAAACAGAATGATCATTCTATATCACCTCGAGAAGATATATACACAGATTACGAAGGTGTATATATTACAATTCATTCCATAGATAAAGACGAAGATGGACATAATATTTTCAATGTGGTTTGGCATAATGAGACAGAAAAAGAAGTAATCTTTGGGGAAATGTTTACTATCGAATATAAATCAGGCGAGGAATGGTTGGAGACGGACTTCGATGAAGAAAGAATTTTTTTTACCATAGGATATGTATTGAATAAGAATAAAACACAATCAAAGAGCTATGTTGCAGAGCATTCTGGTATATTGAAAAGCGGCACTTATAGGTTTATGGTTCCATTTTCTGTAAAAGAAGGCTATAAATACGTTTCGTATAGAACATGGGCAGAGTTCAAAAACATAGATAATTTCTCAACAATACCCCTTGCTTACGACAGCGCAACATTTGATGTTGACGGCGATGGAGTTGATGAAAATTGCAGTATGCGTTATGGAACAACCAGTGGATTGTTTACCTTTATTTTCTTGATTCAGGATAAAAGCACAGGTGAAATAGAGTACGAAACGACTATATATTCTCAGGTTTACGACCTTTCCTTTGTCAAAGGAGAAGACGGCATTACAAAAGTAAAAGCGGTAACAAGAGATGAAACACCCAAAACGCACCTTTTCGATATTTCAATAAAAAATGGGTATGTTAATCTTACCGAAAACGGAGTTTCGATTGGAGAGGTTAATTGAATTTTAATGTAAATATATGTTCTTAAATTTGAAAAACAAATCCCTAAGGATTTCAGGGGATCAATTAGGTTTGGTTTGAGAACAACAAAAGAGCACCACAAATGTGGTGAGCTCATACGGGAAATCGAACCCAAGCAAGCGCCGTTGCTTAGCGTAATTGCTTTTTTACAAACGCTCTCACTAACGAAATTCATTTCGAATTTCGTGGGGTTCGATTCGGTTTGAATCATAAAAAACAAAAGAGCACCACAAATGTGGTGAGCTCATACGGGAAATCGAACCCAAGCGAGCGCTGTTGCTTAGCGTGATTGCTTCTTTACAAACGCTCGCACTAACGAAATTCATTTCGAATTTCGTGGGGTTCGATTCGGTTTGAATCATAAAAAGCAAAAGAGCACCACAAATGTGGTGCTCTTTTGTTTTTGGTGACCCGTACGGGAATCGAACCCATGTTCCCAGCGTGAGAGGCTAGTGTCTTAACCGCTTGACCAACGGGCCGTTAACGCATAGTATTATATCACATTATTTCGCAAAATGCAATACCTTTTTTGAAAAAACTTAAAAAAATTTCAAAAAATCCGTTCAGCCGCCCCAAATGACGGTCGAACGGATTTTCCGGAAGATCAAAATTTACATATCAGAGCGACCTTCGATCTCTTCTCTGCTTCTGAAAAGCAGGGAAATGCACCAAATGCCCGCCAGTGCAATAACGGTATAAACTATTCTTGCCCAAAGTGAGCCTTGACCGCCAAAGATCCATGCAACAAGGTCAAATTTAAAAAGTCCGATGCTACCCCAGTTAAGTGCGCCTATTATCGTCAGCAACAGGCATATTCTGTCAATCATCATATCCCTAAATCCTTTCCGAAAATTTATAGGTTTTGTTTTCAAGATAAATCATCTTCGGAAATAGTTTTGCTATATGAGTCTGATTTTATTCAAAAAATCAAAAAGTTTTTAAAGAAAAATTCGGCGTATAAACTTGTGTTGCAGATTCTTTATCCTGAGAAAAACCGTAAAATCCCATTTTTTCGGCTTCGCTCAGTACAAAATCATATTCAAAGCTTGTGAGCCTTCTTTTTAGCTCTTTAAATTCGTCGGGGGTAAAATCGGGAGTGTACTGCCTCATTATGCTGATAAATATTTTGTCTATGGGCAGCGTTTGAGAAATTATTTTGAGAATTTCCACAGAGTCCTTCCTTCCACCGGGAAGCACCAGATGCCGTATAAGCAGTCCTTTTTTCATAATGCCTTTATCATCTGTTTCAGCGTCCCCCACCTGATCATACATCTCTGTGATAGCATCTACTGCACGGAGACAATAATCGGGGGCAGCTGAATACTTTGCCGAAAGCTCAGGAGAAAAATATTTAAAATCCGGCATGTAAATATCAATAAGGCCTTTGAGGCGGCGCAGGCTTTCGACGCTTTCGTAGCCTCCGCAATTATATATCACGGGTATGCCCAGTTTATCTTTTATATTTATAAGCACTTCTGCTATGGCATCCGAATAATGTGTCGGTGTGACGAGATTTATATTATGTGCGCCCTCATTTTTAATTCGGAGCATTATCTTGGCCAGATCATCCTTGCTCACCGCTCTTGCGGCAGTATTTCTGAGATCGCCGCGGCTTATTGCAGAGTTTTGACAGTAAACACAGCCAAGATTGCAGCCGCAGAAAAATATTGTTCCCGAGCCGCCCGTGCCGCTGATCACAGGCTCTTCAAAACGGTGAAGTGCGGCTCTTGCCAAAAGGATATCCTTTGGTGATCTGCAATATCCAAGGTGATTTGTTCTGTCAACATTACATTCTCTCGGACACAGTCTGCAAGTGTTTGACAAGTGTACGCCCTCCTTAACGGTTTTGTTTTTAATTATGATAACATAAAAATGAATCAAAGTCAACAGCGGTTTTTTTTGTTCATGCCGAAAAAAGCTTGTCTAAAATTCCTGTTTAGAGATTTTAAAGTTATTGGATTACCCTGTCTGATAATAAAAATTCCGTTTTTGGAAAGATTTTTTGAAAAATCTATTGACAAAGGGGATAACCCGTGGTAAAATATCATCATAATGAGTAAATCGGTTTTTCCGAAAGAGGGGAGAAATAAATGAAGCAGACTAAAAACGCTAAGAAGACATTTGAAAAGATTGATGTAAATGATAAAGACGCTCGCCAAAAGGCACTGAGCACCGCTCTTGCGCAGCTGAAAAAGAATTATGGCGAAGGAACTATAATGAAGCTGGGCGAAAATACCAATATGGAAGTGCAGGCAGTTTCCACCGGTTCGCTTTCGCTTGATATGGCTCTTGGTATAGGAGGTGTTCCGAGAGGAAGGATAATAGAGATCTTTGGTCCTGAATCTTCGGGTAAGACTACCGTTGCTCTCCACATCGTCGCAGAGGTTCAGAAGACGGGCGGCGAGGCGGCGTTTATTGATGCTGAGCACGCACTTGACCCTGTTTATGCCAAGGCTCTTGGCGTTGATATAGACAATCTGTTGGTTTCTCAGCCGGACTGCGGCGAGGACGCACTTGATATAACCGAAACACTTGTTCGCTCCGGTGCTATTGATGTTGTTGTTATCGACTCTGTTGCCGCTCTTGTTCCACGCCAGGAAATAGAGGGAGATATGGGTGCCTCAAGTGTTGGCGTTCAGGCAAGACTTATGTCTCAGGCTATGAGAAAGCTTTCTTCTGTTATTGCAAAGAGCAACTGCGTTGTTATCTTTATAAATCAGCTCCGTGAAAAAGTGGGAGTTATGTACGGAAATCCTGAGACCACAACCGGAGGTCGTGCGCTTAAATTCTATGCCTCTGTGCGCATAGATGTGAGAAAAGCCGATCAGCTGAAAAACGGCAGTGAGGTCTATGGAAACCACGTTAAATGCAAGATCGTCAAAAACAAGGTTGCACCTCCCTTCCGTGTGGCAGAATTTGATATTCTTTATGGCAAGGGAATTTCGAAAACCAGCGAGATAATTGATTTTGCCGTTGCCCTTGATATAATCAAAAAGAGCGGTTCTTGGTTCTCCTATGAAGGCGAGAGAATCGGTCAGGGCAAGGAAAATGTGAGAAAATTCCTTGATGAAAACCCGCCTATCTGTGATGAGATCGAGGCTAAGATACGTGATATGAAGGACCAGACAGGGGCTCTTATTGAGGAGAGCTTTGAGCTTGATGAAGATGGCGGAACAGATCTTGATCTTGATTTCAGTGATCTTAAGCTTGATGAGGAATAAAAAGCAAAATGACAATAAAAATTGTGCGCCTTTCTATGGCAAATGAGGGCGACGTTGTGTGTGTGGACATTTTGGTGGAGCAGGGGGAAAACTCCGAGCGTAACCGATTTAAGCTCCTCTCCTCTCAATATGCCGGGCTTAGGCTGAAAAGAGGAGAGATATCAAGGCAGACATATGAGGAAATAGAAGAAGCCTCACGCATATGCGATGCCTATATCAGGGGGCTGAACATACTTTCTTTTGGGTCCAATACAGCGCGCACGCTTGAATTAAAGCTTCGCAGGAGGGGTTTTGATAGCTCAGCTGCCGGGGCGGCTATTGAGCTTCTGCGCACAAAGGGGTATCTGAATGAAAACGAGGATATTGTCAGAGAACTTGAAAGGTGTTTGCGTAAGCTTTGGGGAAAAAGCAGAATTATAGCTCATTTGCATCAAAGGGGATATGAGGATGAAGCAATTTTTGAGGCTGAGGAAATGCTTTCGGAAATAGATTTTGCACCCCGCTGTCTTGAGAAGCTGTATAGCTGCTGTGATGATTTGCCCGGCGACATTAAAGAGAGGCAAAAGCTTATTGCTTCTCTTTGCCGTTATGGATATTCTATGAGTGATATCAAATATGCTTTTGCGCATTTTGATACATAAAAGAAAGAGAGTGCTTTGCAGGGCACTCTTTTTTGTTTTTTGTTGCGTGGCAGCGCCCCACATCCCAATAAATTATTGTTTATACGATGAGTGCAGTTAAAATGTTTTTTGTTTTTATATTTACTTTTTTGCTTATGGTGGTATAATAACTAGAAATAAACATGGAGAATTATAATGAAAACAATAGATATTCAAATCAAGAGACTGATAAATTATGCTAAGGCAAATGGGCTTATCGAGAGCAGTGACATTCCCTATGCCACAAACAGGTTGCTTGAGGTGCTTTCAATTGACGACTACAGCGAGGCGGATGACAGTGAAATACCCGAGGTGCTGTCACCACAGGAGGATGAGCTTGATTCTATACTGAATTCGATTTGCGATTATGCTTACGAAAAGGGCTTGATCGAAGAGAACAGTGTTGTTTACAGGGATCTGTTTGACACAAAGCTGATGGGTGCCATAATGCCGCGTCCAAGCGAAGTGTGCAAGACATTTGATGCTCTTTATCTTGACAGCCCCGAAAAGGCAACAGACTATTTTTATGCCCTCAGCCGCAGGAGCAATTATATAAGAGAGGCCAGAGTTAAAAAGGATCTGCGCTGGTCTGTTCCATCAGAGTATGGAGATATAGATATTTCAATAAATTTATCTAAACCCGAAAAGGATCCAAATGCAATAGCCGCTGCAAAGCTTCTGCCTCAGTCCGGATATCCCAAATGTCTGCTGTGCCGTGAGAATGAAGGCTATGCAGGTCGTCTTGATCATCCTGCAAGACAGAATATAAGGCTGATTCCTCTGAAGATCGATGGCTGTGACTGGTTCCTTCAGTATTCACCCTATGTATATTACAACGAGCATTGCATTGCGCTGAGCAAAGAGCACACACCTATGGCGATCAATCGCTCAAGCTTTGCAAAGCTTCTGGATTTTGTAGAGTATCTGCCGCATTATTTTATTGGTTCAAATGCTGATCTGCCTATAGTTGGCGGTTCGATTCTCAGCCACGATCATATGCAGGGAGGAAGGTACACGTTTGCAATGGAGAAAGCCCCGATCGAAAAAGAGCTTTCTTTTGCAGGCTTTGAGAATGTGAGTGCGGGAATAGTTAAGTGGCCTATGTCGGTAATTCGTCTCAGGTCATCAGAAAAAGAGCAGCTGGTTGAGCTGGCTGACAAGATCCTTTGCACATGGAGGGGCTATACTGATGAAAGTGCCTTTGTTTTTGCTGAAACTGAGGGAGAGCCTCACAACACAATAACACCTATTGCACGCCGCCGGGGTAGAGACTTTGAGCTTGACCTGGTATTGCGCAATAATATTACCACAAAAGAGCACCCCATGGGGGTATATCATCCACACTCAGAGCTTCACAATATCAAAAAGGAGAACATCGGTCTTATTGAGGTAATGGGTCTTGCGGTTCTGCCTGCAAGGCTTAAGGGGGAAATGGAGCTGGTCGCTTCTATGATCCTTGAAAAGGCAGACTTGGCGTCCGATGAGCGCACTGCAAAGCACGAGGATTGGTTTAAAGCCTTTGAAATGGACTATGAATTTACTGACAGCAATGTTATGGAGATTCTCAGGGCCGAGATAGGCAAAACATTTGTAAAGGTGCTTGAAGATGCGGGAGTTTACAAGCGCACGAAGGAAGGCCAAGCCGCCTTTGTACGTTTCTGCGAAACCGTATAAAGAGATTATAATAAATAAAGCAAACAGATCCGCCTATTTTAGGCGGATCTGTTTGCTTTTAAAATGTCTTAATTTGAAATCAGTCTTTTCAGTCGTCTATCAAAAACGAATCTTCGCTTATCATATCAGAAGGGTCATCTTTAAAATATGTGGTGGTCATCTGATATGGGGTGATCTTTTTCCCCGAGGCTTCATAGGTGGATTCACAGCGATATATTATACCGGAATCAAGGTAATACTGATATTTTTCTAAAATACCGGTTTCCCTGTATGTTAAATTAAGCGTAAGAATATTTTCGTCTCTTGTTCGTTCAAGCAGATAGGCACACTCGGATAAAACCGAGGTGTCTTCGCTATCTGACTTAAGATATTCTTCTATATATCCTTTTATCTCATCGTGATCCGGGACGCCGGCAAGTGAATAAAGCGACTGTCCTTTTGCAGGAATGACATAGCTTTCGCCTGTAGTCTCGTTTATGATCATTATTCTTTCACCGTCGCACTTGATAGTTTCGAGCAAGGTGTTTTTTCTGTATGTTCTGACGTTGAATTTTTCACCGTTTTTTATTATTCGCTTGTTTCTTTCCACAGCCTCGCCTCCCTGCCCCGAGAGCTTAACTGTGCATTCATGATAATAGGATGAGCGGCCCTCATACAGCAAAACCAGCTCTTCAAATTCATCTTGCGAGATCACCATATCAGAAAGCTCGGCATAGTTATCGCCGTTTTTATCTATAAAGGCGGAAAAATGTTTATCGTTTTCCACGCCTTCTTTGGAACCGTCGCCACGGGAACCGTATAGCCCGGCAAGATATATTCCTCCAACTATCATCAGCACAGCTATAACAACTGCACTGATAAGAAGAATAGCCTTTATGGCAGAGCCTGCATCGCTCTGAACACTATTTGTTTTGTTCTTTGGCATAAAGCACCTCCGCCATAAAATATAATTATTATTGTTTTTCCTCTTTTTCTGTTTCGGGCGTTATTGCAAGATTTACAACGCGGTTTGAAAGTTCTTCGTCGCTTGCGATCCTAATGCCGCTTTCGATAGCATCTTCGTCTGTAAACATTGCTGTATAGGCTCTTGTTTCCGGACTTTTATAAACATAGGAGCTTGTGATGAAAAGTGCAACACCGGAAACAAAGATAAGGATCGCAGGTATATAATATTTAAGGGTCAGGAGCACAGCGGCAATGCCGAGAATACCGCATATCGAATAAAGGATACTGACGCTTTTTCTTTGCCCGAAGCCCATGTCGATAAGACGGTGATGTATATGACCTCTGTCCGAGCTGAATGGACTTTTTCCGTGGATCAGTCTTCTGAAAACAGCGAAAAAGGTGTCGAAGATCGGCAGGCCAAATATTGAAAGCGGAATGAGAAATGAGAAGACCGTGTGAGTTTTAAACACGCCTTGAATGGATATGATAGAAAGCAGATATCCAAGTGTCTGTGCGCCCGTATCTCCCATAAAGATCTTTGCAGGGTGGGCGTTGAATGGGAAAAATCCTATGCAGGCACCTGTAAGAATGGCGATAATAAGAGCGGATCTGAAATCGCCTAAGATTATCATAACCACAAAAAGAGACATGGAGCATATGGCGGATACGCCGCAGGCAAGACCGTCAAGACCGTCTATAAGATTTATGGAATTGGTGAGTCCAACTATCCAAAGCACCGTTATTGGTATCTCCCAGGCGCCAAGCGACACCATTTTGTCACCAAAGGTGAGAAAGTCAATGGTGATATCTTCTGCCACAGCAATAAAAGCAACAAGCACCTGCGCGGCAAGCTTGATCCAGGCATTGAGAGCGAAAATGTCGTCAAGGACTCCCATTGCAACGATGATAAGACCGCCGAAAAGAGCAACAGCATTAAAGCGGCTGGGGGGACAAAAGGCGAGAAGTGTGAGGGCAAAACCGATAAAAATTGCAAGGCCCCCTATTCTCGGAATAGGTACGCTGTGCATACGTCTATGATCCTTGGGAACATCTACAGCACCGATCTTAAAAGCTAAGACCCTGACAAGGGGCGTGCAAACATAGGCAAGAAGAGCGGCGCAGATCACAGCCGCAATACCTATTATCACCTTTATAAGCGAAGCGTGCATTTTGAGAATCCTTTCTTAAATAACAAATCCAACCTTGCGCTTAACCTTTGAAAGTGTCTTTGAAGCAAAATAAGATGCGCAGTCAGCGCCGTTTTTCATAACGTTTTCGAGATAAGCCTTGTCCTGGAGAAGCTCTTTGAACTTTGTCTGAACGGGAGAAAGCGCATCAGCGCAAGCCTCGCCCACAGCAAGCTTAAAGTCGCCATATCCCTTACCGCAAAATTCGGCTTCTATCTCTGCCATGCTCTTGCCTGTAAAGCAGGAATAGATAGACATAAGATTGTTTATGCCATCCTTGCCCTCAGCGTAGCGCACTTCGGTGTCAGAGTCGGTTACAGCCCGTTTGAATTTGCGAATTATTGTGTCCTTGTCGTCAAGAATATAAACCACAGCATTTGTGTTTTCGTCAGACTTGCTCATCTTTTTTGTGGGCTCGGCAAGAGACATTATCTTCATTCCGCTCTTTTCTATAATAGGCTCCGGAACAGTAAAGGTATCGGAATATACCTGATTAAAGCGGTTAGCAATATTTCTTGCAAGCTCAACGTGCTGCTTTTGGTCAACGCCAACGGGAACAACGTCTGTTTGATAAAGCAATATATCTGCTGCCATAAGTGTGGGATATGTAAAAAGACCTGCGTTGATATTGTCGTGATGCTTTGCGCTTTTGTCTTTAAACTGAGTCATTCTGCCAAGCTCTCCGAACATAGTATAGCAGTTGAGTATCCAGGATAGCTCTGCGTGTGCCGGAACGTGCGACTGCACATAGAGGCAGTTCTTTTCCGGGTCAAGACCGCAAGCGATATAAAGGGCAAGGGTCTCATATGTTCTGCGGCGAAGCTCTGCGGGAACTTGACGTACCGTTATCGCATGCATATCGACAACGCAGTAAAATGTTTGATATTCATCGCTGTATTTAGAAAAATTGCGGAGCGCACCCAGGAAGTTGCCTATTGTGAGATTACCGCTTGGCTGAACTCCGGAAAATGAGACTTTTTTATCCTTTAGCATTTTTATTACCTCTTTGTTATATACTCATATTTATAATCCCTTATATGATAACACATTTATTCGCAATTTGCAAGATTTTAACAAAATTTTCAGCAAACTTTTGATTTTGCGGTAGATTCTTTGATGAATGTGTGATAAAACAAGGCTAAAATGGATTTTTTAAGATCAGATCTTATTATGGAAAAGCTGTTTACAAAAATTGATATAGGACTCCCGAAGCCACTGAGGCTGATACATTTCAGCGACACTCATCTGACTAGGGCCGATAATCGGGATCACGAGCGCAAAATAAAGCTTGCCGTTGAACCAAGATGCGCAAGAGAGATCACGCTGGTATAAAACACAGCCTTTCGGCTCTAACCGAAAGGCTGTTCTTTTATGGCTATAATAGAAGAATATCTCAAAATTCAAGTTCGTTGTAT
This sequence comes from Eubacteriales bacterium, assembly GCA_045587665.1. Classification (GTDB taxonomy): domain Bacteria; phylum Bacillota; class Clostridia; order Oscillospirales; family CAG-272; genus SIG710. Next base: position 10,677 of record JAZNCT010000065.1, on the reverse strand, counting down.
ATTTTTTTAGAAAGGTGCTTCATAGCCTTTTGTGAAATCTTATTTACCGCTCTGTCGTATGTTACAAGGCCGTTTGTCTCGTCCTCTACATCCGAAAGCTGAGTGAGAACTGCACCGCAGAGACCTTTGCTCACTGCAGGAATTATTTCGTTTTCATAAAGCTCTGACAGTGCCTTTTCGAGCTTCTCAGATGAATGAAATATCTTATATCCGTAAGTTTTTTCCTTGTTGAACGAATGACCCGGCACAGACAGCGAATAGCCTCCAAATTCTGAGAGGACAACGGGCTTTTCCGCCTTTTTGAATTTGAAGGGTTTAAAATAAACATGGGGGCTTACAACATCGCTTTCTTTACATTCAAACCAGCCTGATGCCGTATCAACAATGTGATTTGGCACAAGATTTTTGATCATTTTATATATTGCTTTGCCGCAAAACTGTCCCCAGCCCTCGTTGAATATTGTGAAATAGCAAACCGAGGGGTGATTTTTAAGGCGGTTTATTATTTCAAGAGAACAGTCTATGAAAGCCTTTCTTGCCGCACTGCTTCTGTGAAGAAAAGTGTCGTTCATTCTTTTCATGCCTATAGTTGGCAGGGCGGTGTCTCTTATAAATGAATATGAGCCATTGTTTATCATATCCTGCATCACTATCATGCCAAGACGGTCACAGTCATAATAAAACTGCTCAGGCTCAGCTTTTATATGCTTTCTGAGTGTGTTGACGCCCATGCTTTTCATAAGCATTATGTCATTTTCGAAGCAGATCGGATCTGCGGGAGTTGAAAGACCGTCACTGAAATAGCCCTGATCCAATACAGCGTGTAAAAAATAAGGTCGTCCGTTGAGCATTAGGCGAGGTATGCCGTTACAGACATCGGCATATATGCTTCTCAGGGCAAAATATGAGCTTATTTCATCCTTGCCAAGACGTATTTTAAAAGAATACAGATACGGATCCTCAGGGGACCAGAGCCTTTTGTTTTTTGGACTGATCGTAACGCTTTTGTTTACGAAGGGATATTCTTTTTCTTCGAATATCAGCACCGCTCCCTCGTCATTGCCGCAAACCGAAACAGTTATTTTCGCATTGCTTGTGTTGCAATCAATTGAGATTTCTTTGATATGATCTTTCGGCACGGCTTCTATCCATACCGTCTGCCATATGCCCGAAAATGGGGTGTACCACATTCCCCCTCTCTTTTTTCGCTGTTTTCCGTATGGAAGGATCTTTTTATCAAGCTCGTCCTTTATGTGGAGTTTCAGCTCGTTTTCCTTTTCCAAAGAGTCTGTGATGTCAAAAGAAAATGGGTCATAGCCTCCCTTATGCTCTCCCAACAGGCTGCCGTTTAGATATACCTTTGTGCACTGATCTGCCGCACCGATATGCAGTATTATTCTGCTGTCATCACAAGAAAACTCTGCAGGCAAAGAAAAACGGCGTCGGTAAAAAAGTGTTTCTTTTTGGTCTATGTCATATCCAATTCCCGAAAGCAAGGACTGAGGAGGAAAGGGAACTGTTATCTCTTTTCCGTAACATTCGTTTTTTCCGTGTCCAAAATCCCAAACACCGTTGAGGCAAAAAAATGAATCTCTTACCATTTGCGGTCTTGGATATATATTGTGCGGAAGGGCAGAGGCAGTAAGCTCTTTTCCTTCTTTTGTATAAAGTTTTGCAAAAGTGCTTTTTTTCATAAAAATCACCAAATCTTTCATTTTAATAAGAAATGCGATTAAAATTACCTTTTTTGCTGTTTAATATACTGTTTTGGTGTCATTCCGGATTTGACCGAAACCGTAATCTTATCTATCACTTAACACTTGCTCGCTCTTTTTTATTTTAACATTTTGCTAAATGAAAGTCAACTGAAAATTCGGATTTTCTCCTGAGGATGCTGTTCAGTTAATGATTCAAAAAACTTAAATGTGCGTAAGTTGTTTTTGCCACTCTCAGCCTGTTTCCCAAAATAGAGTTTTTGCTATGAGATAAAGCTTAAGTTTATTTTCTGAAATCCGATATATTATTGCTTAAAGCCAAACAAGCTCGGAGAAAAGCTCCGAGCTTGTTTTATTATTCTGACATTTTTTTAATATCATAGGGGGTTGTTTGGTAGACGAAATAGTTGAGCCAATTGGAATAGAGCAGGTTCGCGTGTGAGCGCCAGGTCACAAGCGGCTCTTTGGTATCGTCATCACCCGGGTAATAGTTTTTGGGTACAGATATGGGAAGACCTGCGTTTTTATCACGGAGATATTCTTTTTCAAGAGTCCGTGGGTCATATTCCGAATGTCCTGTGATAAATATCTGTTTACCGTTTTTAGAGGAAACGGCATATACGCCGGCCTCTTCCGAGGAGGCAATTATTTTAAGATCGGGCACGGCCTCGATATCCTCTCTTTTCACCGTTGTGTGACGAGAATGGGGCACGCTGAACACATTGTCAAAACCACGCAGGAGTATAGATCTTGCATAGTCGGCTTTGTGGGGGAACACTCCGAACAGCTTTTCCTTTAGGGGCTGTTTGTTTATACCGTAATGATAGTAAAGCCCTGCCTGTGCGCCCCAACAGATGTGGAAGGTGCTGTGCACATGAGTTTTTGACCACTCCATGATCTCGCAGAGCTCATTCCAGTAGTCAACCTCCTCAAAATCCATTTTTTCAACAGGAGCACCCGTTATCACCATGCCGTCAAAATATTCGTTTTTATAGGCGTCAAAGGTCTGGTAAAAGGCCGTGAGGTGGTCTTCGGCAACATTTTGAGATTTGTGAGTTGCCGTGTGCATAAGATAGAGCTCCACCTGAAGAGGTGTATTGCTGAGCAGACGTGAAAGCTGTGTTTCGGTGTCTATCTTTGTTGGCATAAGGTTGAGCAGGAGAATTCTGAGCGGACGTATATCCTGAGTGATAGCCCTGGTTTCTGTCATCACAAATATGTTTTCTTCTTCAAGTATCCTTGTAGCTGGAAGCTCGTTTGGAATTTTAATTGGCATATAATACCTCTTAATATTATTATATTTTATCCTTCAAGAGCGGAAGCCAGATCTGCGATAAGGTCCGCTGCGCTTTCAAGACCGCAGGAAAGGCGAACCAGCTCAGGACCAACGCCTGCGGCTCTCAGCTCTTCGTCATTCATCTGACGGTGAGTTGCAGACGCAGGATGCAGACAGCAGCTTCGTGCATCTGCAACGTGGGTTTCGATAGCAAATATCTTCAGCTTTTTCATAAATGCCTCAGCAGCCTTTCTTCCGCCCTTAACTCCAAAGCTAACAACGCCGCAAGAGCCGCTTGGAAGATATTTTTTGGCAAGTGAATAATATTTGTCGCCTTCAAGCGAAGGATAGCTTACCCAGTCTACCATGGGGTGATCCTTTAAGAATTTTGCAACGGCGAGACCGTTTTCGCAGTGGCGAGCCATGCGAACATGAAGACTTTCAAGACCCAAATTAAGGATAAAGGCATTTTGCGGTGCGGGGGTTGAGCCAAAATCACGCATCAGCTGTGCAGTAGCCTTGGTTATATAGCCTGCCTTGCCGAATTTTTTGGCATATGTTATGCCGTGATAGCTGTCGTCGGGAGTGCACATTCCAGGGAATTTGTCGGCGTGAGCGAGCCAATCAAAATTGCCGGAATCAACGATACATCCGCCAACCTGTGCACCGTGACCGTCCATATACTTTGTTGTTGAATGTGTAACGATATCAGCACCAAATTCAAAGGGGCGGCAATTAACAGGTGTTGCAAAGGTGTTGTCGATTATCAGCGGAACGCCGTGTGCATGAGCTGCCTTTGCAAATCTCTCTATATCGAGAACGGTAAGGGCAGGGTTTGCGATCGTTTCTCCGAAAACAGCCTTGGTGTTTGGTCTGAAGGCTGCATCAAGCTCTTCATCAGAGCAATCGGGGGAAACAAAGGTGAAGTCTATGCCCATTTTTTTCATAGTAACCGCAAAAAGGTTAAAGGTTCCGCCATATATGGTGGATGAGGAAATGATATGATCTCCTGCGTTTGCGATATTGAATGTGGCATAGAAGTTTGCCGCCTGACCTGAGGATGTGAGCATTGCGGCAACGCCGCCTTCAAGCTGGCATATCTTGCTTGCAACTGTGTCGCAGGTGGGGTTTTGCAGTCGGGAATAAAAATATCCCGAAGCCTCAAGGTCAAAAAGCTTTCCCATATCCTCGCTGGTGTCATATTTAAATGTGGTGCTCTGGTAGATCGGAACCTGACGTGGTTCGCCGTTTCCGGGAGTGTAGCCTCCCTGAACGCAGATCGTTTCTATTCTTCTATCCTTCATATCAACATTTCTCCTTTAGAAAACAAAATATCATATATATTATACACGTTTTTTTTCAAGTTGTAAATAGAAAGCTGCATATTTCCTTTGTGCTTAAGACATATCACTGATATGGAAGAGATGAATATCATAAGCAATCAAGAATCTCTTTTCTTTCATAGCCGTGCTAAACCTTTTTAAATTTATTGAATAGCAGTTTTCTGCCACTTTCCACCGCAGTAGAAGATGACAGTAAGGATAGCTCCGATAACCCATGATGAAAGAAGCGATATCTGAATACATTCCTTTATACCGTAGGGCAGAGAGGGAGTTCTTGTGAGATATGAGATTCCGTATGCAATTGGGACACGCACGGCAACAGTTGTGATAAGGGATATCCACATAGGTGTCACTGTGTCGCCTGCTCCTCTCATTATTCCCGAAAGACTTTGAGTAACGGCCATGGCGATATATCCGACTGCCAAAATGAGCATCAGATTATAGCTCATTTCAACAAGCTCTTTTGTGTCTGTAAAAAGCCACATGAGATTTTTTCCGAAAAGCAGAATAAGAACCGTTATGGCACTTGAAACGCCAACTGCAATCAGCGTGCCTTGCTTTGCGCCCTTTTTAACCCTGTCATATAGGCCTGCACCAACATTTTGGCCGGCATATGTTGTTAGAGCTGTGCCAAAAGAAAAGTTTGGCATCATGGCAAAGCCGTCAACTCTCATAATGACAACGTTTGCAGCAATGAACTGCTCTTCAAAGCAGTTTGTAAGTGACTGAACGATGATCATTGCAGAGGAAAATATAGCCTGTGTAAGGCCTGCAGGCAGACCGAGGCGTATTATAGTTTTAACAAAAAGAGAGGAAGGGCGAAGATGTTTCAGCTTGAAATCAAAATGCTCCTTCATTTTTGCAAGCTTTAGAAGGCAAAGCCCCGATGAGATGATCTGCGCAATAACCGTTGCAAGAGCAACGCCGCCAACGCCCATTCTGAGAACAGCAACAAAATAAATATCAAGAGCTATGTTTACCACTGTTGCCACAAGCAGATATATAAGTGCCGAAACCGAATCTCCCATTCCACGGATTATGCTGCTGAGAATATTATAAAAAGCCATACCGGCAACTCCGATAACAGAAATGGTGAGATATTCTGTGCAGGCGTCGAGAATGGTATAATCATTGTAGCCTTCAATAAGAGTTTCGGGGGTGTTGAGCACAACGAGAAGAGGTCTTATAAAAGGTGTTGCAAGAAGCATAAGAAGTATGCAAGCAATGGCGGTTACCGTAATGGAATTTCCAACGGTATAGGAAAGGCTTTCTCTGTTTTTTGCCCCGAAATATTGAGAGATCATAACATTTGTTCCGGCAGAGATTCCTATAAAGAGAACGAGAAGAAGATTGACTATCGGACCTGCACTGCCAACAGCAGCCAGCGCATTATCTCCGATATACTGCCCAACAACAATACTGTCTACAGTGTTGTATAGCTGCTGAGCGATGTTGCCTATAAGCATAGGCAGGGTAAACATAACAATACTTTTCCAAGGTGTGCCAACGGTCATATCCGTAGGCGCAAACAAGCTTTTTTTCACTATTTTTATACCTCTCTAAAAAATCAAAGATTATTTTACCACAAAAAGATCAAAAAATCAAGGTGTTTGAAGCAAAAAGAGTCCATAACGAAAAAAGCCGAGACGCATATGCGTCTCGGCAAATCAACTTGTTTATCAGTAGTTTTCAGCCTTAACTTCAAAATAAGACTTGGAATGTGCGCAAACGGGGCAAAGCTCGGGAGCTACTTTGCCAACGACGATGTGACCGCAGTTTCTGCACTTCCAGATAGCGTCGCCGTCCTTAGAGAATACAAGTCCGTTTTCAACATTGTCAAGCAGCTTGAGGTATCTCTCCTCGTGCTCCTTCTCGATATCACCAACAGCCTTGAAGAGATAAGCAATTCTCTTAAAGCCCTCTTCTTCAGCAACTCTTGCAAACTCTGCATACATATCTGTCCACTCATAGTTTTCGCCTGCTGCTGCATCTCTCAGATTTTCAGCAGTTGAGGGGATCTCACCGTCGTGGAGGAGCTTGAACCAGATCTTTGCGTGCTCCCTCTCGTTATGAGCAGTCTCCTCAAAGAGGGCAGCTATCTGCTCGTAGCCTTCTTTTCTTGCTTTTGAAGCGTAGTATGTGTACTTGTTTCTTGCCTGCGATTCGCCGGCAAATGCCGCCATAAGATTAGCTTCTGTTCTTGATCCCTTAAGTTCCATAATTTAAACCCTTTCAAATAATAAATTTATTTTTGTTCGCTTTTGCAGCTATTGCAAACGTGTTTAACCATCAGCTCATAGCCGATGATCTTTTCTCCAACGCAGTTTTCAATGGCGTCCCAAAGTGAACCAATATCTGTGTCACTTATTTTTCCGCACCTGGTACAAACCATATGATCGTGCAGTGGGGTGACCCGGTCGTATCTGTCGGGAGCGTTTTCGCTCACCAGCCTGCGTATGTCCCCGTCTTTGACCATCAAACCCAAATTCCGGTATACAGTTCCAAGCGCAATAGAAGGCATTATCTCCTTTGCTCTATGATATATTTCATCCGCATTTGGATGTGATCGTGATGTGTTGATAATATTGAGTATAAGCTTTCGTTGTTTGGTCATAATAACCTCGCTTTTTAGGAATGGTTCTTAACTCTGATAATATTATAACACATTTTTTTTATTTGTCAATAGGTTTTTGCAAAAATTAAGAATTATTCTTAATCATTTTTTTGAGCTCTGCCAAAGCATCAGAAAGTCCGCCAACTTTATCTATTATTCCAATGTCAACAGCCTCGTTGCCGTCAACTATCGAACCAACATCTGTAGCGATCTCGTCGGGGCGCATCATCAGCTCTCTCAGTGTGTCGGCATCTGCGTTTGAATGATTTGTTATAAAGTCGATGATCCGTTTTTGCATATTTTCAAAATATCTGAAGGTTTGGGGAACACCGAGAACAAGTCCGTTGATGCGAACAGGATGGATCGTCATGGTTGCTGAGGGCACGATAAATGATTTTTTTGCGGCAACGGCAAGAGGAACTCCTATTGAATGTCCGCCGCCCAGAACTATGGAAACAGTTGGCTTTGACATTGAAGCTATCATTTCAGCAATAGCAAGACCGGCCTCAACATCGCCTCCCATTGTGTTGAGAACAATTAAAAGACCGTCTATATCCTCGCTTTCTTCAATGGCAACAAGAAGGGGTATAACGTGCTCATATTTTGTTGTTTTTTGACTTTCTCCCAGCAGATAGTGACCCTCTACCTGACCGATGATGCTGAGACAGTGAATGGTTTCTTCTGAATTTTTGGTAACAACGCTTCCGCTTTTGATTATTCCTTCAAAGTCGCTATAGGAAGAGCTATCGTTTTGTTTTTGATCTGCTTTGTTTTCTTTTTCCGACATTTTGTTCTCCTTAAATTTATATTTACTTAATAATAATTATTGACCAAAAATCCTATCAATACCCACAGCAAAAAAACTTTTTAAAATAATTACTAATAATTCAAAAATAGGGCTTGACAAATGGCACGGATTGTTGTATAATATCTCTTGCTGAAAATAAATAAGGGGCATTAGCTCAGTTGGTTAGAGCTACCGGCTCATAACCGGTCGGTCCGGGGTTCGAGTCCCTGATGCCCCACCAAAAACAAATACCGGCACATTTGTGTCGGTATTTGTTTTTTATGAGATCAACCGGATCGTACCCCATAAATCCGAAAGCTAAGAAAAAAGCTAAGTCAAAATTTGACTTAGCTTTTTTCGGTTTTTTCTACTCAAATTATAAATTTAGTGTCAAAACTGTTTCGCAATATTGTGAATAAGCTTTGGGAAATAGGGGTCGACGTTTTTGCGCTTCAGCCAGTAGGAAGGCGAGGATATCACGCCTTTTTCAGAGAGAATGGCGATGTCCTTTTCGTATTGGTCCGGGAGACGGTATGTACCTATCCTGTTCTGTATTCCAAGAATAGGAGAAGGATCAATAGCCTTGCCTTGCCTGCGCACCTCAAAATGCAGATGCGCACCGAATGAATAGCCCGTGTTGCCCATAATGCCGAGCTTGTCCCCGGCACGGACGGTCTGCCCCTCTGTAACGGCGCGGCTTGCCAAATGACAGTAATAATAGTCAAGCCCGTCAGTGCCCCGCACGCAAACGTAATTGCCCCACTGCCATGTGGTGTTGGTCTTGTCGGTGACGATCCGTGAGCGGATGACCTTGCCGGGGACAGCGGCAACTACTTCATATGAACCAACGCCCACAAGATCGTAACCGCCATGGAACTGCTTTACCCCGTTCAGTACCCTGTTACCGTATGCGGATGTAAGTTTAACTTTATTGCATTTGAATGGTATTATCATATAAACTTCCTTTCGTCTGCTTTATTTTGCTCCGCCTATGTAATCTGCAATATTCCCGTTCTGTGACCATTTCTTTTTAGCCATGACAAGAACATCCTCTATCCATTCTGTCAGCTTTCTTTCGGAAACGAAAGCCTTAAGCATGCCGGGAAGAGTGTTGTAGACCTGTTTAAGGACAAAAGCCTGCTTCAGCTCACCCGTACCGCCGCCGAACTGCTTTTCCGCCTCGGTCACGAGAGAGTAAAGGATCTTGTATACGAGACTCTTTTGTCCCTTAAAATAAAGAAGTCCCAACGCCATGCAGGCAAAAAGGACAATGAGAATACTGTCCCAATGTGTAGTTATAAAGTTAATGACCGACATAATTTAATATCCTCCGTTATAGTTTTGATCGCTTTCGTTTTCGAGCACCTTTTCAGCACTCTTACCGTAAAGACGCATCAGCTTTATCTTGTTTTCTGCCCGTGCTTTCCAATAATAGAAGCCTGTGGCTGTTGCATATTCCGCAAACACCGAGGGGATGAGATATGCAAGGGGAGAGGTATCTCCCGTCCTCCACATAAGCGCAAGGGCAAAGACTGTTATCACAAGTGTAAAGACCGTCATAAAGATGATGATCCTCTTTGAAAATTCGCTTCTTCTTTTCATGTCAGCACATCCCAGGTCTTTATTTCCGAATATATCTTGTCGATAAAGGAATTACCCTTGAGGGCCTTATAGCCCTCATAGAGCATAACGAAATTTTCATATTCATACTGCCTCAGCGACTTTTTATCTTTGTTGTGGTAATAGATGCGGAGCATATCACTGCGCAGTTGACACTTCTGGCCGTTTGCTATCTTCCTGACGCTTACTATCACAGGCAGGATAACTCCGATAAGAACCCCTATCTCACCGATGAGAGCCGCTATGTATGCAAGGTTCATTCTGCCGCATCCTCCACACTCTCGCCGCCCTTTCTTGCCTTGAGAGCTGCGTTTATCTCGGCAAGGTCGCTTTCATCAAGCACGCCTTTTTCGTGCCAGCCTGCCGCATTTAGTATAATTTTGTAGTCTGCCATTTTGCCAACAGCATCAAGAAGTCCTGCTTTTATAAAATCCTTTAAATTAAACATATTTTTTCCTCCGTTTTTTAAGTTAGATATTGCCGCCAAGGGCTATTATTGCATTTGTTAATTCATCTATGACCTTCATAAGGTCTCGGTTGTATTCACATTCGATGATTACGTTTTCTGTGTCGCTTGTCAGTGTCATACTCGGCGAAGCCGATACAAGTCCTGCGACATTGCCATCCGCATCTGCCACAGCAGTCTGCTCGTTTTCGCCGTCCGTGAGCGTGATCGTCGTTCCTTCCACATCGGTATAGGGGACATATGGCGTTGCCTCTGTCCCTCTTTCGAGCTGGACAGTAAATTCTTGATTTTCCCATGTCCTTCCGGGAGAAAACAGGAAATGTACATACACTTCCCAGGTTTCCGTCATGGTGAAGGTCAGTCTCTTCTGCCTACCGTCAAAATAGATATATGCGAGCACCTCGCTCGAGCCTGTAAGAGGGTTTTTACCGTTTATATGTATTCTGTCGGCGCCTTCTTTATCGGAAAAAGGAACATCGGATATGCTCAAGGTATACGTGCCCGGCGGCAGCGGCATTGACGGAAAAGCATATCCTATTATTGAGCTGTTGGTAGATGTACCGTCTGCGGTAAAGCTTGAACTGTTTGCACTGGCTGTTATCTTTAATCCGTTGCGTGTGTCATCCACGTCTTTAACAAAGTGAAGCAGGTTCTTTGAGCTTACCCTGACAGAAAGAGGATGAGCCAAGGGCGAAACATCATCTGCGCTTATCACGCTGCCTGTTTTTGTGCTGTGAAGGGCGTTTGAGACCCCTGTTTCAAGAGCGGATGTGATGCTTTCTGCCGCCGCTTCCGCTTCTTCTGCGGCTTCACTTGCCGCAAGAGCAGACGATGCCGCAGCCGCTTCTGCTTCTTC
>JAZNCT010000064.1:0-4092 GCA_045587665.1 Eubacteriales bacterium | reverse complement strand
TGGGGCTGCATTGACAAAAAAGGAGAGTATATCGTAAAGCCACGGTATGATATGGCATATGAATTTAACGATGGGTTTGCTGCGGTAAAAAAAGATGACGAATGGGGTATTATTAACACAAAGGGAGAGTATATTGTAACTCCTAAATTTGAAAATACTTATGGTTTCTCCGAAGGACTTGCCTCGGTAAAGGTTGACGGCAAGTGGGGATATATAAATAAAAAAGGTGAGTATGTTATAAATCCTCAGTTTGACTATGCAGGGGGTTTTAAAGATGGAATTGCGTCGGTAAAGTTAGGTGAAAAAGCAGGTGCTATTAACAAAAAAGGCCGGTATGTTATAAATCCCCAGTATGAAAGCCTCAGTTATATTTCGTCGGGACGAATGCTGGCAAAATCTGACAACAAATATCAATATGTTGATAAGGATGGAGACAAGGTAATTGATGAAGAGTACAGATACGCAGAAATCTTCACTGATGATGGGTATGCAATTGTTGCCACAGAGGATAAAAAGGTGATTCTCATAAATAAAAAGGGAGAACAGATAGGACAGGAGTTTGATGGTATTGCAGGCATGGAAATATCTTTCTGTGCGAATGATGAATGCTATGAAACAGTATATTCTAATGAGTATTGCAGCGACCATGAACCAATAACAACGTCCACAGACTCATCATATGTACCATATTGTGATGCATACGGATGTTTGAATCGAGCTTATGATGGCGATTATTGCTTAGATCATAATTATTTAGAATAAAATAAAAAGCGACCGCGAGGTCGCTTTTTTATAGGCTCGTCAGATTGTCAAGCCAAGTGCAACACTTTTGTTAATAAACTCAATTGGTGATAAATACCCCAAGCATTTACGAGGTCTGTTGTTGATTAAAGAAACAACAGAATCTAATTGTTCTTGTGGAAGCTTACGAAAATCTGTGCCTCTTGGAAAAAAGAATCGAATTAAACCATTTATGTTTTCATTGCTTCCCCTTTGCCATGGCGAATGAGAATCAGCAAAATAAACCTTTAAATTGTTTTCCTTTTCGATGTCTTTGAAACCAAGAAATTCAGTTCCGTTGTCTAATGTTAGTGTCAAAGGTTTTATCTGTTTTGACGCTTTTGCAAAAGCAATAGAAAATGCTTTGTTGATAACCGGAATGGTTTTATCATTGCATTTAACAGCTACGAGTAAGCGAGAACACCTATCAATTGCTGTTACAAGATAACCTTTTCCAACTGAACCGTAAATGGTATCACCTTCAAAATCACCAAAACGAGAACGATTATCTGCATCAATTGGCCTATCGTGAATTGAACTGTCAAAAAAACGAGTGTAGGACTTCTTTTGATTAGAATAAGGCTTTGCCTTTCTTCTAAAGTGCGTCCACGGTTTAATGCCTGGAAATTGCCCCGTTCTTACAGCTCGGTAGATTGATGAAAAAGAGAGTTTCTCTGAATGCTCTGTATTCCATCTACCTGCGATGATTTCAGGAGACCAATACTGCAATAATCCTTTGTGAGTAAATTGATACATTTCTTCATTAAGGAGCAAATTGTTTTTTCTGTGGCAGTTTTTTCTGCGACAAATATATTTGACATTTGCACCCCAAGCATGATAATGATTTTTCTTTTTACTCCAATTACGTTTTAGTTCTCGACTGACTGTTGAAGGACTTCTGCCTAAAAAAGCAGCAATTTTACGAATACTTTTTCCTTTTTCGTAATTTTCCTGTAGATATTCTCGTTCATTTAGTGTAAAATGTGTATAGGACTTCATATTAACCTCCGTGTTGTTGTATTTGTGGTTATTTACATTTTACACTTTGGTTGATGTGAAGTCTATTCTTTTTTTAGGTGTTGCACTTAATATTATAATCTGCCCTCCCTTGTGCAAATGGGCTATATTTGCATTTTTATAAAAAAGAAAAACAAATTTTGTTTTTCTTTTTTTTTCTTTGAATCTATTGACGTTTGTTTGTTTTTGTTGTATCATAATTTTGTAACATAGTAGTAATAGAAGGAGGCGGCGTTTTTATGAGGTTTTATTCCGAAGATATAGCAAAAAGTCCGCGTATAGATTTACTTAAGGAGAATTTATTTAGCTGCATGCCCCAGATTGAGGCTGACCGTGGTGTTTTGATTACAGAATCATATAAAATGACCGAGGGAATGCCGGCAATCACCCGTAGGGCAAAGGCTTTTCGTCATATACTTGAGAATATTCCCGTTACCATCAGGGATATGGAGCTTATTGTCGGCAGTGCTACCAAATCGCCGAGAAGCTGTCAGGTCTTTCCTGAGTTTTCTTTTGAGTGGCTCGAGAGCGAGTTTGATACCATCGAAAAGCGTAGTGCCGACCCCTTTTACATATCAGAAGATACAAAACAGGCTTTGAGAGAAGCCTATAAGTATTGGAAGGGTAAGACCACAAGCGAACTTGCATCCTCCTATATGAGACAGGAAACCCTCGATGCTATAGAGCACAACATCTTCACCCCGGGAAACTATTTCTACAATGGTGTTGGCCACGTTACGGTTGCCTATGACGAGATACTCGAAATCGGTTTTGAGGGTGTTGCCGACAAGGCGAGAGTTGCTCTCTTCAGCCTTGATGACACAGACGGCGATTACTGCGAAAAGAGAGCCTTTTTAGAGGCGGTTATAGAGAGCTTTGAGGCTGCATCTGCTTATGCAAAGAGATATGCAGATCTTGCAAAAGAGATGGCACAGAACTGCACAGATATGTCAAGACGAGATGAACTTTTAGAAATCGCAAAGAACTGCGAAAAGGTGCCAAGATACGGTGCAGAGAGTTTTTATGAGGCATGTCAGTCTTTCTGGTTTGTGCAGATGCTTATTCAAACAGAGTCAAGCGGACACTCCATATCACCGGGCCGTTTTGATGTGTATATGTATCCTTATTATAAGAAGGATTTAGACAGCGGCAAAATCACAAGAGAGTTTGCGCAGGAGCTTATAGATTGCGTATGGGTAAAGCTCAATGACCTCAGTAAGGCGAGAGATGCAGCATCTGCTGCAGGCTTTGCCGGATACAGTATGTTCCAGAACCTCATAGCCGGCGGACAGGACAAAAACGGCGAGGACATTACAAATGACTTGTCATTTATGTGTATCAACGCATCTATGCATACTATGCTTCCTCAGCCTTCTCTCTCTGTAAGAGTGTGGAACAAGTCTCCACACGAGTTTTTGATTCGCGCGGCAGAGCTTACAAGGACGGGTATTGGTCTTCCTGCATACTACAATGACGAGGTTATTATACCTGCTCTTATCAGCAGAGGACTTACTCTTGAGGATGCAAGACAGTATAATATAATCGGTTGTGTTGAGCCACAGAAAGCAGGCAAGACCGACGGCTGGCACGATGCGGCGTTCTTTAATATGTGCCGTCCTCTTGAACTTGTCTTCTCCAATGGTATGGATAATGGAGAACAGATAAGTATAAAGACCGGCGATGTAGCTGATATGAAGACCTTTGATGAGTTTTATAATGCTTACAAGGCACAGATGGAGTATATGATTTCTCTTATGGTAAACGCTGACAACGCTATTGATATGGCGCATATGAAGCGTTGTCCCCTTCCTTTCCTCTCGGGAATGATTGAGGATTGTATCGGCAGAGGCAAGAGCGCTCAGGAGGGCGGTGCGATATACAACTTTACAGGCCCACAGGGCTTTGGTGTTGCCAATATGGCAGACTCTCTCTACACTATCAAAAAGCTTGTGTTTGAAGAAAAGAAGTTTACCCTCTCCGAGCTCAAAGATGCTCTCTCAAACAACTTTGGTAAGGACGGAGGCTCGGACTTTGCTGAGGCTGTGACGGTCGGCGTTGTAAAATATGTGCCTGTCCTGCTGGAAAACATCTGGGCCATTGTGCTCATCTGCATTGTGACCACACCTCTGGTGTTTCTGGTCACCGGCCACGTGGCACAGCTGACTATCAAGCTTCTGGCGAAGGGGGAAAAGAAAGATGATTGAAACATTTCTCCAATCTGCTTTCTTCGGTATGGGGTTGACCAGCGGTGCCTTTTTGCTGGGCGGATGGGTACAGAAAAAGACGGGCTGGATG
>JAZNCT010000063.1:0-16960 GCA_045587665.1 Eubacteriales bacterium | reverse complement strand
AAAAAAAAAAAAAAAAAAAAAAAACTTCTTTTTTCCTTCCACAATTCTGACTTTTTTATTAAAAGATTCCGGTTATAAAGATTTCGATTCCAATAAATATCAGTATAAGACCGCCGAAAACAGACGCTTTGCCCTGCAGATATGTGCCGAATTTTTTGCCGATCACAAGTCCTGCCATGCAGATCACAAAGGTCATAGCGGCAATAATAAGGGCAGTGAGAAAAGCCTTAGGCAGATTATAGTCTGCAATGCCAAAACCAACAGAAAGAGCGTCGATAGAGGTTGCAATGCCTTGTATTATCAGGGCTTTTAAAGTTACAGAGGCGCCCCCGGGGCAGTCCTCTTTTTTTGCACAGAAGCCTTCAAACAGCATTTTTCCACCGATATATAACAGTAATATCAATGCGATCCAGGGTATAAGCTTTTCAAAAGCCGCAAAATGCTCTGCAACGGTGTGTATACAAATCCAGCCGATCATAGGCAACAGTGCCTGGAAAAAGGCAAAAAGCCCTGCAATACCGCACATTTTTTTTGAACCCATTTGAGGTTCGCCAAGACCGTTTGCCAGGGAGACCGAAAAAGCGTCCATGGCAAGCCCTGCGCCAAATCCTATTGCAGTTATAAAAAATATTGGTGAAAGATTCATAAAAACATCCCTCTTCTATTTTAACTGACGGATATTCTAACATAATTATTTGGTTTTGTCAATGGGGTGGGGCTTGCAATCTTTGTTTATTTTTTGTCTTGATTTTATTTTTGATGTGGGGTATAATAAGAGGAAGATATTTAATCCGGAGGCATAGATGAAGCAATTTAATATAACAGGTATGAGCTGTGCCGCCTGCAGTGCAAGAGTTGAAAAGGCTGTTATGGCTGTTGAAGGCGTCAGCAGCTGTGCTGTCAGTTTGCTTACAAATTCAATGGGCGTCAGCGGATCGGCATCCGCCGATGAAATAATAGCGGCTGTTGAAAAAGCAGGCTACGGTGCTTCTGAAAAGGGCAAAAAAAGTAATAAAAAAAATGAAACTGCGGCACTTGGGGATAGGGAGACACCAAAGCTTGTTAAAAGGCTTGTTTTTTCTCTTGTTTTGCTTGCTGTTCTGATGTATTTTTCTATGGGGCATGGAATGTGGGGATTTCCGCTGCCTGCGTATTTTTCCGCAAATCCTATGGCGCAGGGAATTGTGCAGCTTTTGCTTGCGCTCTCTGTTATGGTTATAAATCAAAGGTTTTTTATAAGCGGTTTTTCTGCACTCGCAAAAAGAGCACCGAATATGGATACTCTTGTGGCGCTTGGCTCCTCTGCCGCTTTTGCCTACAGCACATATCAGCTTTTTGGTATGGGTGAAAAACTGATGCAGAATGATGCTCAGGGAGCCTTTCACATTATTCACGGTCTGTATTTTGAATCTGCGGCAATGATACTTTCTCTTATCACGGTGGGCAAGATGCTTGAAGCGCACTCAAAGGGAAAGACAACCATAGCTCTTGAAGGGCTTATGAGGCTTGCACCAAAAAATGCAAGGGTGATAAGAAACGGTACTGAGATAGATATCCCTTGTGATCAGCTTTTGGTGGGAGATGTTTTTGTTGTTTATCCCGGTGATCGTATACCTGTGGACGGCACCGTTGAAAGCGGCGAAAGCTCTGTAAACGAAGCTTCACTTACAGGAGAAAGCCTTCCGGTTGATAAAACGGTGGGAAGCACTGTTTCAAGCGGTACTCTTAACCTTTCGGGGTATCTCACCTGCCGTGCCGAAAAGGTCGGTGAGGATACCGTGCTTGCTCAGATAATAAAAACGGTCAGCGATGCGGCGGCAACAAAAGCCCCAATAGCAAAAGCAGCAGATAAGGTTTCAGGGGTTTTTGTTCCCTTTGTTATAGCGGCTTCGCTCTTGACAGGGGGCATTTGGCTTGCTATGGGAGAGAGCTTTGGATATTCTCTTGCAAGAGCTATATCTGTTCTCGTTATCAGCTGTCCCTGTGCACTTGGGCTTGCAACTCCTGTTGCTATCATGGTAGGAAGCGGTGTCGGCGCAAAAAACGGCATACTGTTTAAAACAGCCGCCGCTCTTGAGGAAACGGGGAGAGCCAAAACTGTTATTCTTGACAAAACCGGAACTATAACAAACGGCACTCCTGCCGTTACAGATATAATTACATTTGGAGACATTGATGAATCGAAGCTCCTGTATCTTGCCGCTTCGCTTGAAAGCAAAAGCGAGCATCCGCTGGGTGTGGCTGTGGTCAATGCCGCAAGAGAAAAGGGGTTGGAGCTTTGTGAAGCAGAGGGCTTTGTGACCTATAGCGGCAAAGGACTTTGCGGCACAATTGAAGGAAAGAATGTATATGGAGGCAATCTTGGATACATTTCTGAGATAGCAGAAATCAGTTCTGAAATCATAGAAAGAGCCGATTTGCTTGCCACAGAGGGCAAGACCCCTATGTTTTTTGCCCTTGGATTTGCCCTTATCGGTATAATTGCCGTTGCCGACACTATAAGAGAGGAAAGTGCGGCAGCAATCTCTGAGCTTAAAGAAATGGGCATACAGGTGGTTATGCTCACAGGTGATAACAAAAGAACAGCTCTGGCTGTTGGCAGAGAAGCAGGCGTTGACGAGATGATTTCAGAGGTGCTCCCCTCTGAAAAAGCAAAGGCTGTTTCAGAATATTCTGCCCGCGGAAAAACCGTTATGGTTGGTGACGGGATAAACGATGCTCCTGCACTTACACAGGCTGATGTTGGGGTTGCCGTTGCACAAGGAACCGATATTGCTATTGATGCGGCAGATGTGGTGCTGATGAAGAGCAGTCTCAGGGATCTGCCTGCCGCACTCCGCCTTGGCAGAGCAACACTGCGAAATATTTATCAGAATCTTTTTTGGGCATTTATATATAATGCAATCGGAATTCCGTTGGCAGCAGGAGCTTTTGTTCCATTTGGTATCGAGCTTGAACCCATGTTTGGCGCGGCGGCAATGAGCCTTTCAAGCTTCTGCGTTGTGACAAATGCACTGAGACTCAATCTTTTCAAGCTTTATGATCACAAAAAGGTGAGATCAAAAAATAAAGATATAATAACTGAGGAGAATAAAAAAATGATAATAACTATGAATGTTGAAGGAATGATGTGCCCTCACTGCGAGGCTCATGTTAAAAAAGCTCTTGAGGCTATTGAGGGAGTTGAGTGTGCCCAGGCCAGCCACGAGGAAAAAAGCGTTGTTATAACGCTCAGCGCCGCTGTTCCCGATGAAAAGCTTAGAAGTGCTATCGAAGCTGAGGGCTATAAGGTCTTCTGATATCAAGTTGCAATAGAATGAGTGTTTTAAAATAAATGAAAGATCTGACAAAAGGAAATACGGTTAAGACCTTGATTTGTTTGCGCACTTCTTTGGAATGAAGGGCGTTTGTATTGGCTGGGTGCTCGCTTGTATCATTGAAACGGTATATGATTATATGATTTTTATTGGGAAGCGTTGGCTTTCAGGAGGTGACCGAGGACCGGTATAAAGAGGCTCTTGATTCACCCGATCACTCAGCCGATTATATTGATTTTGAATTATAATAAAAAATTTCATAAAAACCCTTGACAAAATGCTTTACATGGTTTATAATATGTAAAGCATTTTGCTTTACACCTGCGGTGAGGTGATGAAATGTTTGAGAAAAATCTAAATATGGGCTATCTTCTTGATTTTTACGGTGAGGTTTTAACCGAGAGAAAGAGAGAAGTGCTTGGCTTTTATTATAATGATGACCTTTCGCTCTCAGAGATAGCCGAGGAGCTTGGCATTTCAAGACAGGGGGTCAGAGATATCATAAAAAAGGCTGAAGATGAGCTTATTTTTCTTGAAGAAAAGCTTCATCTGGCCGAGAAATTCGATTTGGCGCAAAAAAGCATTGCAAGGGCAAAGCAAATTGCCTTGGGCCTTGATTCCAAGGAGCTTTGCAAGGCTCTTGACGCTGTGGCGGCAGATCTTGGCTGATAAATAAAGAAAGGAAACACGGTATGCCTTTTCAGAGTTTGAGCGATAAGCTGGCAAACGCATTTAAAAAGTTCAGAAACAAGGGCAAGCTGACAGAGGCTGATGTTAAGGCAGGTATGCGAGAGATAAAGCTTGCACTGCTTGAAGCCGATGTTAACTTTAAGGTTGTCCGTGAATTTATAAACAAGGTTTCAGAAAGAGCAGTGGGGTCCGACGTGCTTGAAAGTCTGGTTCCGGCTCAGCAGATAGTTAAAATAGTAAATGAAGAGCTTACCGCTCTTATGGGAGGCTCTCAAAGCAAGCTGACCATTGCATCAAAGCCGCCCACAGTGGTTATGATGGTCGGCCTTCAGGGAGCAGGTAAAACTACCCATGCCGGAAAGCTTGCAGGCCTTTATAAAAAGCAGGGCAAGCATCCTCTGCTTGTTGCCTGTGACGTTTACAGACCGGCGGCTATAAAGCAGCTGCAGGTGGTTGGTGAAGCACTTGATATTCCTGTTTTCACTCTTGGAGACAACGAATCTCCGGTTAAGATAGCAAAAGAAGGCCTCAAATATGCCGAAAATAAGGGCTATGATATGGTCTTTGTTGACACGGCGGGCCGTCTGCACGTTGACGAGGAGCTTATGGAGGAGCTGAGGTCTATAAAGGCTGAGGTGAACCCCACAGAAATTCTTCTCACTATCGACGCAATGATAGGTCAGGATGCAGTTAATGTGGCCTCCACTTTCAACGATCTTCTTGATATAACCGGCGTTATTCTCACAAAGCTTGACGGCGATACAAGAGGCGGAGCTGCACTTTCTGTAAGATATGTTACCGGCAAGCCCATAAAGTTTGTGGGTATGGGTGAAAAGCTTGATACAATAGAGCCATTTTATCCGGATCGTATGGCATCAAGAATTCTTGGTATGGGCGACGTCCTTTCCCTTATCGAAAAGGCTGAGCAGGCCTTTGATGAGAAAAAGGCTGCTGAGCTTGAAGAAAAGATCAGAAAGCAGACCTTTACCCTTGACGATTATCTTGATCAGTTTTCTCAGATCAAAAAAATGGGCTCAATGGAGCAGCTTCTTGGCATGATACCGGGTATTAAGCCTTCCCAGATGCAGGACGCTAAAATAGATGAAAGGCTTATGGCAAGAACCGAGGCTATCATCAAGTCTATGACAAAGCAGGAGAGGGAAAAGCCTGAGATAATCAATGCAAACCGCAAAAAGAGAATTGCAGCAGGCAGCGGGGTTACTGTTGAAGAGGTAAATAAGCTTTTGCGTCAGTTTGAGCAGATACGTAAGATGATGAAGCAGCTCTCGGGAATGAACCCGAAGAAGATGGGTAAATTCGGGAAGATGAAAATTCCGTTCTGATTTACGGATTTTTATATAAAATTTATCAATAATATATTTTTGGAGGACAAAAATCATGGCAGTTAAAATCAGACTTAGAAGAATGGGCGCAAAGAAGGCTCCCTTTTACCGCGTTGTTGTAGCAGACAGCCGTTTCCCCCGTGACGGTCGTTTTATCGAGGAGATCGGTTACTACAATCCTATGACAGAGCCTGCAGACATCAAGATCGATGGCGAAAAGGCAAAGAAGTGGATCGCTAACGGCGCTCAGCCCACAGATACCGTTAAGTCTCTTCTCAAGAAGACCGGCATCACCGAATAATTGAACGGAGATAAAAATGCTGGATCTTAAGGAAGTATTATACGACATCGCCCGTGCAATAGTTGATAATCCGGACGAGGTTGCGATCGTTCAGACAGAGGACGATGATACCGTTACCCTTACGCTCAGCGTCGCTCCTAACGACATGGGTCTTGTTATCGGCAGACATGGCAGAATCGCAAAGGCGATCAGAACTGTTATGAAGGCAGCAGCAGGCACTGTGAGCAAAAAGGTGAATGTTGAAATTCGATAAGAAACAAACAGACGAAAAAGGGTGGATAATACCGCCCTTTTTGTTTTATATGCTATGAAGATTGAAGAATTTATTTATGAAAAAGGTCTTGCATCTTCGCTTGAAAAAGAGGATGTGGATTTTATGAAAAAATGTACAGCCGATTTTAGTGGGGAGGCTGATAGATTATTTAAAAGTGTTTGCCGATTTGAGGCTTTGATCGAGAAAAAGCTCCTTGATGCTGAAAAAGCAAGGACAGAATATATCGGCTGGGCAAAGACTCTGGCAGAAAAGGTCAGAAATTATAATGAGCTTTCGCACGGAGAAGGGATATGGTCTTCGGCGGCAAACGACAAGGAAAGACGGTTAAAGCTGGGCTATTATTATGACCACTTGGTGGGAATAGACACTTTGGTAGACAAGCTCAGTATTTTTGAAGATTTTGACATTTCAGAGCTCCAATATGAGCTGCAGTGTCTTATGAAAAGGAAGTATATTTCAGAGCTCTTTGAAGAGTTTGCGGGCGAAAGTTCAGAGCTTGTTGAAAAATGCAGAGAATCACTTGAGAAAAGCGGGGCTTATTTTAAAGAGCTTGCCCGAATTTATTATGGGCTGAAAAGCATTGATGATAATAACAGCAATGTTTTGGGGCAATATCTTATTGCACTTGAGCGTGCGATCGACGCTGTGGGCAAGGGAGAAAAAATGGATCTGCGAGCTGTGGGAAATGCAAATATTGCATTTCTTTCCAGCTTTTCATGCGATGCCTTTTGTGACGAAAAACTTAAAATAAACTTATGTTGAAATTTTTGTCCTTGTAAAACTCCTATATTGGGGAAAGCGGTTGACAAAAATGGTTTTTAGGAGTAAAATATAAGTGTAATAAACTGTTTTGCGGAGAGTGAAATGAACAAAAAGCTTTTACTTATCATAAATCCGGTTGCCGGAAAAATGAAATCAAAAACGTCTCTTTATGACATCATAAACGTGTTTGATTCAAACGGTTTTGATGTAACAGTTAAGCTGACTGCAAGGCGAGGTCACGCCACTGAGATAGTTGTTTCTGAGCACAAGAACTATGATATTTTGGTGTGCGCGGGAGGCGACGGCACTCTTAATGAGGTGGTAAAGGGGCTTCTCATAGCCGATTCATATGTTCCGATAGGCTATATCCCCGCAGGCAGTACAAACGATTTTGCAAACAGTATAGGTCTATCTTCAAACATCAAACAGGCGGCGGAAAACATTGCAAAGGGCCGGGCTGAGAAGCTGGATATCGGTGCTTTTAAAGAGTCATATTTTACCTATATTGCTTCTTTTGGTGCATTTACTTCTGCTTCATACAGCACTCCTCAGTCAACTAAAAACGCAATAGGACATATAGCCTATATTCTTGAGGGGATAAAGGATCTGAGCACAATAAAGCCGGTTCATATAAAGGTTGAGGCAAACGGCGAAACATATGAAGATGACTATATTTTTGGCGGAATTGCAAACTCAACATCAGTTGGCGGAATTGTGAAGCTGAAAAGGGAAATGGTTGATATGAGCGATGGCTTTTTTGAGGTAATACTTATTAAAAATCCAAAGAATATTAACCACCTAAATGATATTGTAAAATCGCTTTTGACCTCGGAATATAAAAACAACAAATCAATAGACTATTTTAATGCCGCAAATATCAAAATAACAACAGAAGATAAGGTCCCCTTTACCGTTGACGGTGAATATGCAGACGGCAGCGGAAGATTTACCGTTAGAAATCTAAAGCAAAGATTAACGATTATAAAATAAAAACCAGGGGTTGTTCGGTTAACCGCACAGCCCCTTGGCTTTGAAAAGGCAGAATTATGAAACTCATTATCGCAGAAAAACCCAGCCTTGCGAGAAATATTGCTTCAGCAATTGGCGTGAGCGCAAAGGGTAACGGTTTTATAGGTGGAAAGGAATATATAGTAACGTGGGCATTCGGTCACCTTTTTTCGCTTGCAGATATAGAGCATTATAAACCTTCGAGCGACGGGAACGGAAGGTGGACTATGGAAAATCTGCCTTGCTTTCCTGAAGAATTTGATTTTGAACTGAAAAAGGGATCAGATAAAAAGGTTGACAGTGGTGTTATGCGTCAATTTGAGATCATAAAAGCTCTATGCAGAAGAAGTGATGTTGACACTATAATAAATGCAGGAGACGCAGACCGGGAGGGCGAGATAATAGTTCGCCTGTGTATAAAAAAGGCTTTTGAGGATATGGGGGCAGATCCTTTTGCGGCAGGTTGCGGCAAAAGACTTGCGAGGCTTTGGCTGCCCGATCAGACCCCGGAAACGGTCAGAGCCGCACTTGGGGAGCTGAAGGATGAAAACGAATATGATAATCTTGCCTCAGAGGGTTATGCAAGAACATATATAGATTGGCTTTACGGCGTTAATCTGACAAGATATGCAACTCTTAAGACCGGAACACTTTTGCGAGTGGGCAGAGTTATAGTGCCAATAGTGAGAGCCATATATGACAGGGATATGGAGATAAGGAATTTTGTGCCCGGAAAATACTATGCTCTTTGCAGTTCAGAGGAAACGAACGGAGAGTTAGTTGAGCTGACAAGCAAGCACAAATTTGACGGAGACAAGCTCGGCACAGCCCAGCGCGCCTGCGCAAAGCTGAATGGCTGTGAGGCCGTTGTAACAAGCGTTAAGCGCAAAAAGTCAACTCTTGACCCCGGAAAACTGTACTCGCTTTCAAAGCTTCAAAACCTGCTTGGAAAAAAATACAAAATGTCTATGGCAGAGAGCCTTCAGATAGTCCAAAAGCTTTATGAGGAGGGCTATCTCACATATCCCCGTACCAACTCAGAGTATCTTGCAACTGCAGAAAAGGATAAGATAAAAAAGATCATCGAGGGATGTAAAAGATTAGGCTATCCGATGACATTCAAAGACAAAAAGACGATTTTTGACGATTCAAAGATCGAATCTCACTCAGCGATCACTCCAACATATAAAATACCGGAAAAGAGCCGTCTTTCCGAAAAGGAATACACTGTTTATTCCACCGTATTTAAGAGGTTTGCGGCGGTTTTTTGTGCTGAAGAATGTGTTGTTGACAAAACAGAGATAACCATAAGTGTGGGAGGTCTTGAAGAGTTTACCCTGAAGGGGACTGTTGTGCTTGAGAGGGGCTGGACTAAATATGACGATGCCGAAAAGAAAGACAAGATACTTCCTCAGCTGAAAAAAGGGGACAAGGTAAATATAAATTTTAAGCCTTGCGAAAAGGAGACCTCACCCCCAAGGCATTATACTATAGAAACACTCAATAATTATCTCAAAAACCCTTTCAAAGAGGAAAAAATGAAGGCTAAGGCGGCAGAAGAAAACCGCGATGAGGATTCCCCTGTTTCGGATGAAGAGGACTACAGAGCGATTTTTGAGGGCCTTGAACTTGGCACAGAGGCAACGAGAACAGGAATTATAGATAACGCCAGAAACAGCAAATATATAGAGCTGAAAAAGGACGTATACTATATTTTGCCCGACGGAGAATTTCTCATAGAATCGCTTGAACGGATGAATATAAGCATGGATAAATATAAAACAAGCGAGATTGGAAAGGCACTGAAAAAGGTCTTTCGCGGCAGTATGAGCGTTTGTGACAGCATTGAGCTTGCCGAGAGGGAGATAAGCGGATATTTTGACCGCAGTGAAAAGCCCATTGAGCTTGACACCGACACGGGTTTTTATGGCGATGTTGTTGGAAAGTGTCCGCTTTGCGGCGGTGATGTTGTCAGATATAAATTCAAGTATTCCTGCAGAAATTACAAGGAAAATGGCTGTGGTTTTGGTGTTTCCTGCTATATTTGCGGCAGAGCAGTGTCTGTTTCTAATGTAAAAAAGCTGCTCACCGAGGGAAAGACCTCAAAAATCAAAGGCTTTATTTCAAAGAAAAGCGGAAAGAGCTTTGACGCTTGTCTTGCTCTTAAAGAGGGCAGGGCAGAATTTGAGTTTGAATGAACATCAATATCAGCACCCAATTAGAATGTTGCGCTAAATGGGTGCTGATTTAATTAGGATTTGTTTGCTCAAAATGGATATAAAGATCCTTTGCACCACAGGAATTATATATTAGACTGTGCTTTGGAAAGAAGCATGCCGAACTGCGCTGTTGCGTTTTTTAAATATCAGGATAGTTGATAGCTCACAGATGGATAAATTCTTATTAGTCATCAATATGAATAGTTTTGTTGCTTGTGTTTATACAAAATCACTTGAATATTTGGTTAAAATGTATTATAATATATACATTCCAAAACAGAAAGGTACTTTAAAATGGCATTTGATGCAGGTATGCTTGCTTCGGTGATAAGCGAAATAAAGGCAGAGGCACTGGGGGCAAGGATCGAAAAAATACATCAGCCCGAAAAGGATCAGATCGTTATTATGACCCGATCGCTCAGCGGAGGAAGAAGGCTTCTTATAGATGCAGGCTCCAACAATCCAAGGCTGTCCTTTACTTTTATGCAAAAGGAAAACCCAATGTCGCCGCCAATGTTTTGCATGCTTCTTCGCAAGCATCTGACGGGGGCAAAGCTTTCGGATATTATTCAGCCGGATTTTGAAAGAGCGGCGGTGCTTGTTTTTGATACCTATGATGAAATGGGGTTTCCCTGCAAGCGCAAGCTTATTGCTGAGATTATGGGTAAATACAGCAATTTGATATTTACAGACGAAAATAATAAGATCATAGCTCTGCTGAAAACTATAGATTTTACAACAAGTTCTCTGCGTCAGCTTCTACCGGGCATGAAATATGAAATGCCCCCAAAACAGGAAAAATCCAATCCTTTGGATGCTGATTTTGAAAGCTTCAGAGCTGAATATGAAAAGCAACCAAAGGAAAAGGCGGCAGATAAGTTTATAATTTCCTCTTATCTTGGCATATCGTCTCCGCTTTCAAGGGAAATTGTTTTCAGAGCCACAAAGCACACCGATACTCCCCTTGCTTTTTGCACGGCAGAGGAGCTTTGGCAAAGCTTTAGCGCAGTGCTTGAGCTGATAAAAGAGGGTAAATATTCACCTTGTATGGTGCTTGACGAAAAGGGAAGTCCTGTTGAATACAGCTTTACCGAGCTTCGCCACTATAGCAATCCAATGGTGATGAAGCATTTTGAGACACTCGGGGAGATGCTTGATGCCTTTTATGAAGGCCGTGACAGAGAGCAAAGGGTGCGTCAGCGTGCCGCAGATATACTACATTTGCTCACTAATGCAGAGAGCAGGCTCATCAAAAAAATAGGTGCGCAGGAGCAGGAACTTGCAGACTGTGATAAGGGTGAGGAATATAAGAAATACGGAGATCTTATAACAGCCAACCTCTATATGCTGAGCAGGGGAATGAAAAGGGTCAGGCTCACGGATTATTCGGTGATGAATGACGACGGCAGCTTTGGAGTGGCAGAGATAGAAATGGACGAGCGACTTTCGCCGCCGGCCAATGCTCAGAGAATGTATAAAAAATATAACAAATCCAAAACGGCAAGAGTAGAGCTGACAAAACAGATAGCTATTGCCAGGTCTGAGCTGGAATATATCTATACGGTTTTTGATGCGCTTACAAAGGCCGAAAACGCCTCGGATCTTTCTGAGATAAGAGATGAGCTGTATTCTTCAGGATATGCTTCAAAAATGAAGAGCTACACGCAGAAAAAGAGCGCTGCACCGGCTGTTCTTAAGTTTGTGACCGGCGGAGGGTATACAGTTCTTTGCGGAAAGAATAATACTCAAAACGAGTATATAACCCATAAATTGGCTCAAAAGACCGATTACTGGTTTCATGCAAAGGGTGTTCCCGGGTCGCACGTTGTTATGGTTTGCGGCGGTGAAGAACCCGAGGGGGCAGATTTTACAGATGCAGCAGAGATCGCCGCTCATTATTCAAAGCTGAGGGGCGGTCAGAATGTGGAGGTCGATTATACCTTTGCAAGAAATGTTAAAAAGCCGGGAACAGGCAAGCCGGGGCTTGTGATATATCACACTAACTGGTCTGCTGTTGTAACCCCCGATGCAGAAAAGATCGCTAAAATGCGAATTAAATAAAGAAGTCTGCTTCTTTTTGAAGCAGACTTCTTTATTTAGACAATAATTTATTGGGCATTACTCACCGCTAAATTATTGTTTACCGGTGATCAGTTTTTGCTGCTGAGTGTTCTCATTGCGTTAAGAATTGCAATGACCATAACCCCAACGTCGGCAAATATTGCCCCCCACATTCCGGCAACGCCAAATGCGCCAAGTATTAGAACCAGCATTTTTACTCCAATTGCAAAAACAATATTCTGGTGGACGATAGCCATAGTTTTTCTCGCAATTTTTATGGCTTCGGAAATTTTTATTGGATTATCATCCATAAGCACAATGTCGGCACTTTCTATGGCAGCATCGCTTCCAAGGGCACCCATAGCAATTCCCACATCAGCTCTTGCAAGAACAGGGGCATCGTTTATCCCGTCACCGACAAATGCAACGGGAGCGTCTTTATCTATAATCATTTCAAGGTGTTCAACCTTATCTTTGGGCATAAGCTCGGCAAAATAATTGCCAATGCCGAGCTTTTTTGCCACGTGTGCACAGACATCATTTTTGTCACCGGAAAGCATAACTGTGTTTTTTATACCGATATCATAAAGAGCCTTGATAGCATTTGCCGACTGCTGCTTTACTTCATCGTTTATCAGAATATAACCAAGATATTTTTCACCCTCCGATATATGCACAGCTGTGCCGCTTTCAATGTTTTTGTAAATATTCGCAGAGCATTTGCTCATTAGCTTTTCGTTTCCTACATAAATTTTTCTGCCCTCTACCACAGCTTCTATCCCAAGCCCGGGATGTTCGGTGATGCATTCGGGCGTGAGGACTTCTTTTCCGTAAAGCTTCAGAATAGCCAATCCTATTGGGTGGTTTGAACCGCTTTCTGCCGCCGCGGCAAGTTCAAGCAATTCATCTTCACTGCAGTTAAAGCACTCTATATGTGAAACCTTGAAGCTGCCCTGGGTCAGAGTGCCTGTTTTGTCAAAAACAACAGTCTTTAGCTTTGAAAGTGTTTCAAGATTTGAAGTACCTTTGATAAGGATACCATTTTTAGATGCGCCGCCGATTCCTCCGAAAAACGAAAGGGGAACTGAAATGACAAGGGCGCAGGGGCAGGAAACAACAAGAAAAACAAGCGCTCTCTTTACCCATGCCGGAAAATCGCCAAGAAAGAGCGGAGGAACAATGGCAAGAAGAAGGGAAGAAAATACCACTATAGGGGTATAATATCTTGCAAATCTTGTTATAAAATTTTCTGTCTTCGCCTTTTTTTCGTAGGCGTTCTCTATAAGCTCAAGAATTTTTGCAACAGTGCTTTCTGCATAGACGCTTTCGGTCTTCACCTTTATAAAAGAACTGAGATTGATAGAGCCACTGAAAATTCTGTCGCCTGCGGCTACATCTCTCGGCAGGCTTTCGCCTGTGAGTGCCGCCGTATCAAGTGCTGTGCTTCCCTCAGTTATAATACCGTCAAGGGGCACTCTTTCGCCCGGTCTTATTATAATTATTTCTCCTGCCTCAACTTCATCCGGTGAAAGATCTACTTCAACCCCATTTCGGATAACTCTTGCCCTGTTGGGTCTTATATCCATAAGCTTTGCAATGCTTTTTCTGCTCTTGCCCACCGCAATGCTTTGGAATAATTCGCCTATCTGATAAAAAAGCATAACGGCAACCGCCTCTGTGTATTCGCCGAGTATAAGTGCACCCACAGTTGCTATTGCCATTAGAAACTGTTCATCAAGAAGCTGCGTGTGAAGAATATTTCTCAGTGCACTTATAAGAACGTCATATCCGACAATAATATAGGGTATGAGGAATATAAAAAGTTTGAGAGGGCCCTTTGAGGGAATGAAAAATGCCGGTATAAGAGCCAAAGCTGCAAAGCAAATTCTAATAAGTGTGCGTTTTTCTCTGCGTTTCATGCTTTAAAAAATTATGCGGCAATCAGGCTCGATGCGTTTGGCAAGTTTAACACATTCTTGCATTATTGTGTCAAATTTATCCCCATCAGCTTCAATGGTGAGTTTTTCTGCAATAAAATTCAGTGAAACCTTTTCAACACCATCTACTTTGCTGATAGCATTTTCAAGCTTTGCAGCGCAGTTTGCACAGCAAAGATCCTCAATTCTAAATGATTTTTTCATTGCTTTTCTCCTTCTTTCAAATGGTCATATCCCTGCTGAATGATGAATCTCACATGATCATCTGCAAGGAAATAATAAATTGTTTTGCCCTCACGGTGGTTTGCAACAAGGTGATTGTCTTTAAGCACCTTTAGCTGATGCGAAATGGCAGACTGTGTCATTCCAAGAAGCTCAGCAATGGCACAGACGCAAAGCTCGCTTTCAAAAAGAGAATAAAGTATTCTCATTCTCGTTGTGTCGCCAAAGATCTTGAAAAGATCCGCAAGGTCGCAGAGATGCTCCTCTGCAGGCAGATCACGGTGAAGTCTGTCTACAAGTGCCGAATGATCGTGTTTTGAAGTTTTTGACATTATTTGAATCTCCGTTCATATGTATATGTATTCATATGATAGCACATTCATGCGTTTTTGTCAATGGTTTTGACAAAAATATTGCTTTTCGAAGAAAAAATGATAAAAGAGTTGTTTTTTTTTACTTATTATGTTATAATATCTTGCGAAAAAATTTAAGGAGAATAAAATGGATAAGTTTCAAATTCTTTATCAAAATCTTCTTGCCTTTGGAGAAAACGGCAACTGGAAGATGATCGTGATGTGGATCATCGGCGGGATTCTTATATATCTGGCAATAAAAAAGCAGATGGAACCCACTCTTCTTTTGCCAATGGGCTTTGGTGCAATTATCGTAAATGTGCCCTTTTCTGGTGCTATCGAGCCTCTTGAAACGCTCTTTAATGCAGGTATAGCCAATGAGCTGTTTCCGCTGATCCTCTTTATCGGTATCGGCGCGATGATCGATTTCGGCCCGCTTCTTTCAAATCCCAAGCTTATGCTTTTCGGTGCGGCGGCGCAGTTCGGTATCTTCTTTACCTTCTGTCTCGCTTCCGTCTTCTTCCCCACAGAGGTTGCCGCTTCTATCGGTATCATCGGTGCGGCTGACGGTCCGACAGCTATCGCCGTTGCAAATACACTTCTCGGTGACGATCCCACAAAGGGCGGTTACATTGCGGCTATCATGGTTTCGGCGTATTCCTATATGGCGCTTGTGCCGATCATTCAGCCTCCGATAATTAAGCTTTGCACAACAAAGAAGGAAAGACTTATCCGTATGCCCTATACTCAGAAGTCTGTTTCAAAGACGACCCGCATCCTTTTCCCCATTGTAATTTCCATCGTTGCAAGTGCGGTGGCTCCTTCCTCTGCGGCTCTTATCGGTTTCCTTATGTTCGGTAACCTTATCCGTGAGTGCGGTGTTCTCGATTCTCTTTCCGAGACAGCACAGAAGGTTCTCGCAAATCTTATAACGATCTTCCTCGGAATCACTATCGCATTTAAGATGCAGGCTGATCAGTTCCTTTCTCCCGTAACACTTCTGATCCTCGGTCTCGGTCTTTTTGCATTCATCTTTGATACTGCCGGAGGCGTATTCTTTGCAAAGTTCCTCAACCTCTTCCTCAAGGAAAAGATCAATCCCATGATTGGCGCGGCAGGTATTTCCGCATTCCCCATGTCGGGTCGTATCGTTCACAAGATGGGTCAGGACGAGGATCCGCAAAACTTCCTGCTAATGCACTCGATAGGTGTAAACGTATCCGGTCAGATCGCATCTGTTATTGCAGGCGGACTTATTCTCGGCCTGTTCAGCTAATATGGAGGTGTTAAAATGTTTGGACTTGAAGGCGTAATATTTGAACCAATGAATTTTGTTAAAAACCTTGAATATATGG
Organism: Eubacteriales bacterium; assembly: GCA_045587665.1. Classification (GTDB taxonomy): domain Bacteria; phylum Bacillota; class Clostridia; order Oscillospirales; family CAG-272; genus SIG710. The sequence continues at coordinate 1,118 of JAZNCT010000063.1, read as the reverse complement.
GCATCGGAATGCTTGGTATATTCATAGTTATCGGAGTTATCATGGGTGCAACTCTGATCATAAACAAGATATTCAGTAAATAAAATATCGTGTAGGGGCTGATGATCAGCCCCTTTTCATTTGAGGCTTATTTTGTTGACAATTATAAGAGAGTGTGCTATAATGATAAAGAAAAACAACTGCAAAGGAGAAGATAAATGGGCGTTGTGATTGGGATAGACGTTGGCGGAAGTACAACGAAAATAGTAGGCTTTGAAGCAGACAGAGGTGGCAAGCCCTCAAGGCTTATAAAACCGCAGTTTGTGAGAGCAACAGACCCCATAACCTCTATCTACGGAGCACTTGGAAAATTTACTCTTCAAAACGGATTGTCTCTTTCGGACATAGACAGAGTTATGATGACGGGTGTTGGATCATCTTACGTTGAACAGCCGATTTATTCGCTTGACTGTAGACCTGTTCCCGAATTTGGCAGTGTTGGAATAGGAGGTCTTTACCTCTCCGGGCTCAGCGAGGCAATAGTTGTGAGCATGGGAACGGGAACGGCTATCATACACGCTTTTGTTGACAGCTCTGGCAAATGCCACAACGACTATATGGGCGGAACAGGTGTTGGAGGCGGAACTCTTATTGGACTTTCAAAAAAAATGATAGGCATTGACACTATAGATCACATAGAGCAGATATGTGCCGAAGGTGACCTTGCAAATATTGATCTCAGGGTCAAGGACCTTTCAAAAAACCATAAATATCCGGGCATGAATGAGGAGCTGACGGCGTCTAATTTTGGCAAGGTGAGCGATATTGCAAGCAAGAGCGATATTGCCCTTGGAATTGTGAACATGGTTGCAGAAACCGTTGCCACAACGGCTATCTTTGCCGCAAGAGCACACAAGCTTAAAAATATTGTGCTAACGGGAAATCTCACTATACTTCCTCATGTGAGAGCTGTTTTTGAAAATCTTGAGGGCGTTTTCGGGGTTAAATTTATTTTCCCGGAAAACTCTCAGTTTGGCACTGTTATAGGTGCTGCTCTTCATCCGACCAAATAAATAAAGCAAAGGCTGTTTCTTTTCTTGGAAACAGCCTTTGCTTTATTAAGTCGGAGGCCAAGCGGT
>JAZNCT010000062.1:0-10972 GCA_045587665.1 Eubacteriales bacterium | reverse complement strand
TGACCATAGCCGATGAGGCTATGAAGGAGACCGGCAAAATATTCTCCGTCAGTGAGTTTGACTCGGGAGAATCTATCTATGTGGAATATGGGTGACGGTGAATTCTTCTATGAAAATGACGTCTATCTTTCGCTTGAAGATACCTATAAGATGATGCTTTATGAGTAACAAAAAAGCGACGTGCAAAGCACGCCGCTTTTTTATGGCGGAGGGAGTGGGATTCGAACCCACGTGAGATTGCTCTCAAACGGTTTTCAAGACCGCCTCGTTATGACCACTTCGATATCCCTCCGTGTATAGGAAATTATTCCTCAAAACATATAATATTATAACACAAAAATTGAATTTGTCAATACCTAAATCAATTTACTTTTAAAAAAACAAAAATAAATATATAAAATTTGTAAATTTTTAAATTTGCTATTGCATTTTTTCAATAAGTGTGGTATAATCTTTTAGAATTTCTTTCTGAGCATTGTTTTGCTTGATAATTGAGTGAAAATATTGAAATCGAATTGAAAATTTTGGAGGAATATAAAATGAAGCTCGTATTTGGTATCGTACTTCTCGTTATGTCAATTTTCTTGGTAGTTGCAGTTCTTATGCAGTCTGGCAAGGATAAGAAGCTTTCCGGCACTATCGCAGGTGGAGCAGAGACCTTTTTTGGCAAGTCTAAGGCAAACAAGATGGATAAGACACTCTCTCTTGTTACAACGATCGTTGCTGTCGTCTTTGCACTGGTGGTTGTTGCGATGTACGTTTTTGTTGGCTGACGGAGGCTGATATAACTTTGAGGCGGTGTTTCCGCCGAACTGTTTGGTTTGTTTTTAATAAGGTTCGGCATATTTGCCGACGTTGGAAAAAGCATTTCTGCCTCTAAGCAGAAATGCTTTTTTGTTGTAATTTGGCGAGGTTTTATAAATGAATTTGAATTTTAAAGGCAGAGCATTGGGCATTGACATTGGTTCGACAACTACAAAAGTGGTTTTGGCTCAGGGGCGGCAGATCTTATATGAGAGATATGAACGCCACTTTTCCCAGGTGAGAGAAAAAACACTGCAAATGATAAGGGATATAAAGGAGCTGCTTGAGGAGGCACCCTTTACTGTTGCTGTTTCAGGTTCGGCAGGTATGGGCGTTACTGAGGAGAGTGGGCTTCCTTTTGTTCAGGAGGTTTATGCAACCGGAGAGGCTGTGAAAAGCCTTGCTCCCGACACAAGTGCAGTTATCGAGCTTGGCGGAGAGGATGCAAAGGTCATATTTTTTGAAGGCGGTATGGATGAACGTATGAATGGCTCTTGCGCAGGGGGCACGGGTGCTTTTATCGACCAGATGGCCGTACTTCTTGATATGAGTGTTGGAGAAATGGATTCGGAAAGTCTCAAGGCGACGCGCATATATCCTATTGCATCAAGATGCGGAGTTTTTGCCAAGACAGATATTCAGCCCTTGTTGAATCAAGGAGCACTGAAGAGTGATGTTGCCGCCAGCATTTATCAGGCGGTGGTCAACCAAACGATAACAGGACTTGCACAAGGTCGTAAAATTGGCGGAAAGGTTCTGTTTCTCGGCGGTCCTCTTTATTATTGCGAGGGTCTGAGGCAGCGTTTTCGTGAAACTCTCGGACTTGATGAAGAAAACGCGGTGTTTCCCGAATATGGCAGATTTGCCGTGGCTCTCGGAGCGGCACTATATTCAGAGGGAACAAAAGAGGTTACATACGAATTTCTTGAAGCTGAGCTTGAGAGGGCAAAGGTTGGCGGTGGAAGAGACAGGCTTGCCCCGCTTTTTGAGGGCGAAGATGATTATAGAGCCTTTATCGAGAGACATGAAAAAGCAACGGTTAATGATAGGGATCTTGAAACCTACCGTGGTCGTGCTTGGCTCGGTATAGACTGCGGCAGTACCACTACAAAGCTGGTTCTAATATCCGAGGATAAGGATATACTTTATACATATTACAGCCCAAACGGCGGAGATCCGGTGAGTGTTGTGAGAGCTCAGCTTGAAGACATCAGAAGAAGATGCGCAGATAGGGTTACTATTTGCGGCAGTGCATCAACGGGATACGGCGAAGAGCTGATCAAGGATGCCTTTCATGTTGATTTTGGTGTTGTGGAAACTATTGCTCACTATACCGCGGCTAAATATTTTCGTCCAAATGTTGATTTTATACTTGATATCGGCGGCCAGGACATCAAATGCTTCCGCATCCGCGGAGGTGCAATAGATTCGATTATGCTCAATGAGGCCTGCTCCTCGGGGTGTGGCTCGTTTATTGAGACTTTTGCAAGGTCTATGGGCTATTCTGTGTCGGATTTTGCCGAAAAGGGTCTGCGTGGCAAAGCTCCGGTAAATTTGGGATCACGCTGTACAGTGTTTATGAATTCTTCTGTGAAGCAATCTCAAAAGGAAGGTGCAACCGTTGAGGATATATCCGCGGGACTCTCTATAAGCGTTGTAAAGAACGCTATATACAAGGTCATCAGGGCTTCATCACCAGATGAGCTTGGCAAAAACATCGTTGTGCAGGGCGGAACATTTCATAATGATGCAGTTCTCAGGGCATTTGAAAATGAGATAGGTGTTCCTGTTATACGCCCGTCGATTGCAGGTCTTATGGGGGCTTACGGTGCGGCACTTTATGCTATGGGAATGGAGCTTGAAAATTCTGACTTGCTTAGCCTTTCAGAGCTTGAAAGCTTTAAGCACATCGCAAAATCCGCTGTGTGCGGAGGATGCGCAAATCATTGTCATCTTACCGTCAACAGCTTTGGTGACGGCAAGAGATATATTTCGGGAAATCAGTGCCAAAAGGCACTTGGCTTTGAGGATGTAAAGGAGCTTCCAAATCTCTATGCTTTTAAGAGAGAATATTTCTCTTCGCTTGAAGGTAAAAAGGGAAAAAGAGGGGTTATCGGTGTGCCTATGGCTCTTGGAATGTTTGAGCTGGCTCCCCTTTGGCACGGTATATTTACTTCTCTTGGCTTTGAAACGGTTTTTTCCGAGCTTTCCACAAGAGCTACCTATGAAAAGGGACAGTTCTCTATTCCTTCGGATACAGCCTGCTATCCTGCAAAGATAATGCACGGTCATATTGAGGAACTAATAGAAAAGGGAGCACAACGAATCTTTTGTCCTTGTTTAACTTATAATATTGACGAAAAAGCAGGAACAAATCATTATAACTGTCCTGTTGTTGCATATTATGCCGAGCTGCTTGCCGGAAATATGGATAGCCTTAAAAAGGTTGATTTTCTTTATCCTTATCTTAATATAAACAGTCCCGGTGCACTTGTGCGCACATTGGGGAGAGCACTCAGTGAGCATAGTATAGAGGTTGACAAGTGGGAGCTGAAAAGAGCTGTTAAGGCAGGATTTGAAGAATATGAAGCCTATATCCATAATCTTCGCCGTCGTGGTGAGGAGGCTTTGGAGTTTGCCGAAAAGAACGGTCACAGGATTATGATACTTGCAGGCAGACCATATCACATTGATCCTGAAATCGGACATGGAATAGACAAGCTGGCTTCGTCGCTGGGATTTGTTGTTGTGAGTGAGGACAGCATTTGTCATCTTGCTTCTCCTCCAAAAACCAGGGTCCTCAATCAGTGGACATTTCATGCAAGACTTTACCGTGCGGCAAGATTTGCGGCAGAGCATCGTGATGCGGAGCTTGTTCAGCTTGTGTCCTTTGGTTGCGGCGTTGACGCTATCACCACCGATGAGATAAGAAGCATACTTGAAGAAAACGGAAAATTCTATACCCAGATAAAAATAGATGAAATAACAAACCTTGGTGCTGTCAGAATAAGATTGCGCAGTCTTATTGGTTCACTTGACGACAAACAAAGAAAAAGCACGGCAAAACAGGTGGAAGGAGAGTGACACTATGGCTGAAAAGCATTATATAGAATTTACAGCGGAGATGAAAAGGGATTATAAAATACTTGTTCCCAATATGCTTCCCGTGCATTTTGAGCTTATAATAAGTGTGCTGCGAACCTTTGGCTATGATGCAGAGCTTCTTAGAAGTGAAGGACCTCAAATAGCTGAAACGGGTCTCAGATATGTACATAATGATACCTGCTATCCTGCTGTGCTTGTTATCGGTCAGTTTCTCCATGCCATAATGTCGGGCAGATATGATCCGCACAGGGTTGCACTGGTGCTTTTTCAAACAGGCGGCGGATGCCGTGCTTCAAATTATATACCCCTTCTCAGAAAAGCACTGGAAAGGGCAGGATACGGATATGTTCCCGTAATCTCCTTCAGCCCTGCAGGGATTGAAAGCCATTCGGGCTTTAAGCTGACCATTCGCCATTGGCACGCAATGGTATATGCGGTTCTTTACGGAGACCTTATTATGTCGCTGGCAAATCAAACAAAGCCATATGAGATAAATAAGGGTGAGACCGATGCGCTTTCAGCACGCCTGACGGCCGAGCTTTCTCTTGAACTTGGTAAGGGGGGAAAGATCAGTTATCGGGGAATCAAAGAGAATTATAAAAGAATAATAATGTCCTATGCCGATATACCGAAAAACAGGTGTGAGAAGGTCAAAGTCGGTGTTGTGGGAGAAATATTTGTTAAATATTCGCCTCTTGGAAACAACAATCTTGAGAGATTTTTGATAGAGGAGGGGGCCGAGGTGACAGTTCCCGGGCTTGCAGATTTTTGCCTTTATTCGGTTTACAACAGCGTAGAGGATTATCGTCTTTACGGAAGAAATTTCTTTACCCACCGTGTTTTTAAGTTTGCATATGATTTTCTCTGCCGAAAAAAGCAGGATATTATTGATCTTGTTAAAGAGGAAGGCAGCTTTGTACCCATGACGCCATTCGAGCACACTGTGAGCCTTGCAAAAGGCTATATCAGTACGGGAACAAAAATGGGAGAGGGCTGGCTTCTAACCGCCGAAATGCTGGAGCTTGCCGAAAGCGGAGTTAAAAACATAGTTTGTACACAGCCTTTTGGCTGTTTGCCAAACCATATTTGCGGCAAGGGAATGATGCGTCCTATCAAGGAGCGCAATCCCGATGTAAATATAGTTGCTATCGACTATGATGCCGGCGCAACAAAGGCAAATCAGGAAAACCGTCTGCGTCTGATGCTTTCAAACGCCAGAGACAATTTGAAAAAATCTTCTGAAGACGAAGAAAAGATACCCGAGCTTGTATAGAAAACCACCCCGAAAGCTTTATGCTTTTGGGGTGGTTTTATTGATATGTTTTTTATTTTTCTTCTCTCACAATAACGAGCGTTCCGTTTTCTTTGTGTGCAGACCAGATTATCTTGCGGGGGCATTTTTCAACGCATTTTCCACAGTTGACGCATTTGTCATAATCTATTTCGGCAACAAAATCATTGACTTTGATAGCGCCGTATTCGCAATTCTTTTCGCAAAGGCGGCAGCTTATACAGCCGCTGTCACATTGCTTTCTTGTGTTAGCACCGTTTTCAACCGATTTGCAGCCAACCCAATGTGCGGCGTCAAAAGGGATCAGTTTTATAATATGCTTGGGGCAAGCACTTACGCAAACGCCGCAGCCCTCGCATTTTTTATAGTCCACTTGAGCAACGCCGTCAACAACGCTGATAGCATCCATAGGGCAGGCGGAAACGCAGGTGCCAAGACCGATACATCCGTTGGGGCAAAGCTTGTCACCGCCGCCAAGACGTTCGGCAGCTATGCAATCCGGTGCACCGCTGTATTCATATTTCTTCTTTGCGGCACCGCCGTGTCCCGAACACATTACCTGGGCTCTCATACGCTTTTTTGCGCCTACCTCAACGCCCATTATCTCGCCAATCTTTTTGGCGCTTTCGCTATCGCAAACGCTGCAGGCATCGGGCCTTGCGTCGCCTCTCACGATAGCTTCGGCAAGAGCAGCACAGCCTGAATAGCCGCATCCACCGCAGTTTGCACCGGGGAGATTTTCTATAACCATAGGTACGCGCTCATCAATCTTAACGGCAAATATCTTTGAAGCAATGGCAAGTATAGCACCGAAAAGTGCGCCCAGCCCTGCAAAGATAAGAACTGTAATTAAAATATCTTTCATATGGCTTCCTCCTTAAAGATTTATTCCCGAAAATCCCGAAAAAGCCATTGCAACAAGTCCTGCCGCAATGAGAGTCAGGGGAAAGCCTTTAAAAGCACGGGGGGGATCTGAAAATTCCATTCGCTGACGCACGCCTGCAAACACCACTATGGCAAGTGTAAAGCCCAGTGCCGCCGCAAAGCCGTAGCAAACAGAGGTTATAAAATTATAATTATTCTGTATATTCACAAGTGCAGAGCCGAGAACGGCACAGTTTGTTGTGATAAGTGGCAGATAAATGCCGAGGGCACTGTAAAGAGCGGGAACAAACTTGCGCAAAAACATTTCGATGAACTGAACAAGTGCCGCAATAACAAGAATAAAAGCAATGGTTTTCAGATATTCAAGCTTAAGTGGAACAAGAATTCCATAATAAACTATCCAGGTAACAGCGCTTGAAAGGGTTATAACAAATGTAACTGCCATACCCATGCCGAGAGCTGTATCCGGTTTTTCTGAAACCCCGAGAAAAGGACAGCAGCCATAAAATTTAGAAAAAATGAAGTTTTCTATAATAATGGCACTGAACATGAGAAGCAACGTATCAACAAAAGAAAGAGATATCATATATTATCCTCCTTTTCTTGTTCGATGTTTGAAAGTCTGGCAAGCCTTTCTTTATCCTCTTTTATATTGCGCACCTTTTGAACAGCCGCAATCACAAATCCAAGTGTAAGAAAAGCACCGGGAGGTAGAATAAACAGCACAGCGGGCTTATATGCAGAGCCAAGGATGCTGAAGCCAAGAAATGTTCCCGCGCCTAAGATCTCTCTTATGGTGGCGATCACGATAAGGGCCACGGTAAAGCCAAGACCCATTGAAAGACCGTCTATAGCAGAGGAAAGGACGCTGTTTTTTGAAGCGAAAGCTTCTGCTCTTGCAAGAATAATACAGTTAACAACTATGAGGGGTATGAAAAGTCCGAGAGAGCCGTAAAGCTCAAAGAAAAATGCTTTCATAAGCAGTTCTACAGCAGTTACAAAGCCGGAAATTATAACTATGTAAGCGGCGATTCGCACCTGTGAGGGAATGAGCTTTCTGAGAAGCGAGATAAATATGTTTGAGCAGATGAGTACCACCGTTGCTGCAAGGCCCATTCCTATTGCGTTTGAAACCGATGTGGTGACAGCAAGGGTAGGGCACATTCCGAGAAGCTGAACGAGAGTTGGATTGTTATCAATGATTCCGCCCTTCAGCTGAGCCAAAAATCCATTGGTCTTATTTTTTTCACTCATTTGCCGTACCTCCTGTCAGTATTTGTTCAACAGCCGCCACAGCCGCATAAGTGCCGCTTGCAACAGCCTGTGAGCTTATGGTAGATCCTGAAATTATATCCACTGGTTCTCCTGAGGCATCAGAGCCGGTCTTGCCTATAAACTGTGAGAGAAAGCCTTCTCCCTCAATCCGGCTACCAAGTCCGGGCGTTTCGGAATGGGAAACTATCCGCACACCGATGACTGCACCCTGCGCATCTGTTCCAACCATTATGTTTAGCGCACCGCCAAAACCTGAGGGAGCAACGCTGACACAATAACCCAGCATAGTGCCACTCTCAGTTACCTTGTATATCTCGTTTACGCTTTCGGGCGCACCGTCCACCGATGAATATTCGATGTTTTCGGATGAGAAAAGAGAGATAATGGCATTTCGCTTTTCATTTTCCTCGTTTTCTGCAATCTTATTTGCTGTAACCATATTTACAAATGAAAGAATAAAAGCAATAGATGCGCAGATGATACAAAGCACGCTGCCAATGCGGAGTATATCTTTTGGATCAAGTCCTCTTTCCTTAGCCATGCTTTGCACCCCCTCTCTGCTTACCAAACACTCTTGGCTTTGTAAACTTATCGAGATAATAAACAAGAGTGTTCATGATGAGAATTCCAAAGGATACACCCTCGGGATATCCGCCAAAATATCTTATAAATACTATGATAGCACCGCAAAGCGCACCGTAGATAAGTCTTCCTTTTGGAGTAACGGGAGAGGTTGCATAGTCGGTTGCCATAAAAAAGGCTCCAAGGATGAGTCCGCCTGCAAAAATTTCGCACAGTACAAAGGCAGGAACATCATTATTCTGGGGAAATAGTGCCGTAAGTAAAGCAACACTTCCGATAAGTGATACCGGAATATGCCATGAGATCACCCTGCGGGCAAGCAGATAGATGCCGCCCAAAATAAGAAGCACAGATGATATCTCTCCAATAGTTCCGCCGCATTTTCCTGTTATAAGATCAACCCAGGAGATATCGGGAAGATTTCCGCTTTTCAGGGTTGCAAGTGGAGTTGCAGAGGCAGTGATGTCTGCGATCTGTTCGGCAGATGAAAACAGTCCAAGGCGCTTAAAGGGCTGGGTGAATGTAGTCATTTCGCTTGGCCAGGCAAAAAGGAAAACTCTTGCCGCAAGAGCAGGATTCATAAAGTTTTTGCCGATTCCCCCAAAAAGCTGTTTTACCACAACTATTGCAAAGAAGGAGCCTATCACGGGAATCCAATAAGGAACTGTTGCAGGGAGATTAAGTCCCAGCAAAAGACCTGTTACCGCCGCCGAAAGATCGTCTATAGTCACCTTTCTTGAAAGGAGCTTTTGAAACCCAAATTCAAAGACCACACAGGAGACTACCGAAACAAGAACAACAGCAAGTGCCCTTATTCCAAAGCAGATAACGCCCCAGATAAGTGCAGGTATCAGCGCAATTATAACGTCAAGCATTATTCTGCGTGTGGAGTCGCCGTGCCTTATATGCGGGGAGGGGGAAACAGTTAAAAGCGAATCACTGTTCGCATTTTTAATTTCATTATTCATATATGTAAATAATCCTTTCAAAGACTATAGAGGGTTATTTTTTATCAAGATCAGGCATATTGGATGCCGCCCGTGCACTTTCGGCTGCCTTTTTGGCCCTGAGTGCCCCCTTTGATACTCTTATGTACTGAACGATCGGCACATGAGCAGGGCAGTTATATGTGCAGGTTCCACATTCAACGCAGCTCATAACGTCATAGTTCTCAGCTTCATCATGCTTACCCCTTTGGGCAAACTGGGCGAGATAATTTGGCATAAGGTGCATAGGGCAGTTTTTAACGCATCTGCCGCATCTGATGCAGGCGTAATCGTTCTTCTCCTCGGGACACATTTTTTCTGAAAGTACAAGTATTGCAGATGTTCCTTTTACCACAGGAGAATTTATGTTCCATTGAGCAAAGCCCATCATCGGGCCTCCGCTAACGATCTTTTTGGGTTCTTTTTTCAGACCACCGCAAAAATCTATAACATCCTTATAGGACGTGCCAATGGGAACAAGCAGGTTTTTCGGTGTGGCAATGCAGTCACCGTCAACTGTAACTATCCTTTCTATAAGGGGCATACCCATGGCAAAGGCACGGTATATTGCCGCACAGGTCTCTGCATTGAATATCACACATCCAACATCTGCCGGAAGCTTTCCCTGAGGAACTTCTTTTCCTGTGAGGGCATAGATAAGCTGACGCTCATCTCCCTGAGGGTATTTTGTTTTCATAATGCGAATGTTTATCATTCGGCTTGCGCCGATCCGTTCTTCAAGCTTTGCGGCGGCATCCAGCTTGTTGTCTTCAATAGCAATGTCGGCTTCTCTAAGCCCCAGTGCTTTCAGAAGTATTTTGGTTCCGTTAATTATCTCAGCCGGACGCTCAAGCATCAAACGGTGGTTTGCAGTGATAAAGGGCTCACATTCTGCGCAGTTTATTATCAGTCTATCTACTTTGCCGATAGCAGATCTGATCTTAGCATGAGTTGGGAAAGTTGCTCCTCCCATGCCGGAAATTCCTGCCTTTCTGACGGCTTCGATTATTTCGTCGGCAGTGGCTTCAGTCAGCTTTTTTTCGCAGGGCTTAATGTCGGGGTGCATCTCGTATAAGCCGTCGTTTTCAATAACAATGGTTTGAACTGGCTGTGCTTGAGCATTATTATATGAAGTGATTGCCTTGACGGTACCCGATACGCTTGAATGGACGGGACAGCCGAGACCGCTGACTTCACCTATGACCTGACCGCGAAGGACTCTTTCGCCAACCTTGACAACCGGGGTACAATGTGCACCGATGTGCTGAGACATGGGAATTGATATCTCTGCCGGTGCATCCATTTTTTGAATGGGTGAATTTTGCGTATTCTTATATTCGGTGACATGAGAGCCGCCCTTAAAGGTGTATGTCAAAAATCATCAACTCACTTTCATCATAAACATTATCCTTGATAATATATATTTTAACTTATTTTCATCTAAAACGCAATAGCATGATTGTATATTTATTAAATTTGCAACATAGCATATTGCTTTTCTCCAAAAATAAATATTTTTTTCACAATTATTTTGAAAATAGGACTTGACAAACAAAAAAATATATGTTATAATAGCACACGTTGCGGTGAGGCAACGCTAAAATGGCGGAGTAGCTCAGTTGGCTAGAGCAATCGGTTCATACCCGATAGGTCATGGGTTCAAGTCCAATCTCCGCTACCATAAGGCCCGTTGGTCAAGCGGTTAAGACACGGCCCTTTCACGGCTGTAACATGGGTTCGATTCCCGTACGGGTCACCAAAACAGAGTATTCGTTATGAATACTCTGTTTTATTTTTCATGAATTACTTTTCAAATTAGAATACTATCAAAGCGAGAATGTGTTATGAAAAAGATTTTAATGATCGCAACCGGAGGAACAATTGCATCAAAAGCAACCTCAAACGGTCTTTCCCCGCAGATTGCTGGCGAAGAACTTTTGAATTATGTGCCGGAAATCAACGGTATCTGTAACGTTACCGCAATTCAGCCGTTCTCTAAAGACAGCACAAACATATACCACAAGCATTGGCTGGAGCTATCGTC
>JAZNCT010000061.1:0-14432 GCA_045587665.1 Eubacteriales bacterium | reverse complement strand
ACCTGCCACCGCATCCGGCAGAGAGGGGCGGAGATTTGACTGAGAAAGTTCCTTCTGCCATGTTCTCTTGCCGTCAAGGATATCCCCAAAACGCTGAACAAGAATATGCCCTGCACCAAGCATATTGGTAAGCTCACCAACCTTTTGCGCATATTCGATCGGCTGATTGAAGGGCACGCTGAAATTATGAGAACAAAGAATTGCAAAATTTGTATTGTTAGATTTCAGCTCTTTATATGAATGACCATTTACAACAGCAAGGTCATTGTCATAGTTTTCCTGGCTGACAAAGCCACCCGGATTCTGGCAAAATGTTCTCACTTTATTCTTGAAAGGGTGAGGATAACCAACAAGCTTTGCTTCATAAAGCACTTTGTTTACCTTTTCCATTATCTCGTTTCTGACTTCAACTCTGACACCGATATCAACCGTTCCGGGTGCATGGGCAATATTATGTTCAGAACACAGCTTTTCAAGCCAATCAGCTCCCCTGCGGCCTGTTGCAACAACAACGTGCTCGCATCCAAGCTCAAAGCTCTCTCCCTTTTGCATAAGCTGAACGCCAAGACAAACATCGTCCTTAAGAATAAGATCAACACATTCGCAACCAAATAGGATCTCAACGCCATTTTGGATGAGATATTTTTCTATAGAATAGTATATGTCCTGTGCTTTTTCTGTTCCCAGGTGTCTTATAGGGCAATCAACAAGCTTCAGACCTGCTTTAATGGCATTTTTTCTGATTTCTTTAACCTCGTCGGTGTTTTCGAGACCCTCGATGTGTGTGTCTGCACCAAATTCCAAATATATTTTATCTGTGTAATCAATGGTTTCTTGTGCAATATCTTCACCGATGAGATTAGGAAGATCGCCGCCTACTTCATATGAAAGAGAAAGCTTTCCGTCAGAAAAAGCACCGGCTCCCGAAAATCCTGTTGTTATGTGGCAAAAGGGCTTACAATTAACGCATTGTTTTGTCTTATGCTTCGGACAATGACGATTTTCTATAGCAACACCTTTTTCAACAATTACTATCTTCTTTTGACTTCCTTTTTTTATCATTTCAAGAGCAGTAAATATTCCGGCAGGTCCTGCCCCTATGATAACCACATCTGCATTTTTCATTCTTAAACTCTCCTATCAAAGAACGCTCTGTAAGAATTGCTTTGTTCTGGGGTTTTTGGGGTCACTGAAAATATCCTGAGGTGCCCCCTGCTCTGCTATACCTTTATCGCAAACAAAGAGAATTCTGTCTGCAACCTCCCGTGCAAATCCCATTTCGTGAGTTACAACAGCCATAGTCATTCCTTCTCTTGCAAGGCTCTTCATAACCTCAAGAACCTCTCCCACCATTTCGGGGTCAAGCGCCGAGGTCGGCTCGTCAAAAAGCATAAATTCAGGCTTCATCATAAGTGCTCTCACTATTGCTATCCTTTGTTTTTGACCGCCGGAAAGCTGATTGGGGTATGAATTTGCCTTATCTTCAAGTCCAACTCTGCGCAGAAGTTCCATTCCCTCGGTTTCGGCATCAGCCTTGCTCATTCCGAGCAGCTTTATCGGAGCAATAGTTATATTTTTCATAACAGTCATATGAGGAAACAGATTAAACTGCTGAAAAACCATTCCTATCCTCTGCCGAAGCTTATTGATATTAGACTTTTTATCAGTGATATTTATACCGTCAAAAAATATTTCGCCTCCGCTTGGCTCTTCAAGCATATTAAGGCATCTCAGAAGCGTTGATTTACCTCCGCCGGAAGGGCCGATTATGCAGACAACTTCCCCTTTATATATATCCAGATCAACATCCTGAAGGACAATAAGATCACCAAAAACTTTTGTGAGCTTTTTGACCTCAATTATCTTTCTACTACTATCTATCACCTTTTTGTAACCTCTTTTCAAGCAGACTCACAAGCTTTGTTAGCCCAAGAACAACCACAAGATATATAAGGGCAACGGCAACCAGCGGCATAAAGTTGCTGTATGTTATAGACCTTATCTTAATACCGCCCTGCGTAAGATCCGCAACGCCAATATAAAACGCAACAGATGACTCTTTAAGCAGGGTTATAAATTCGTTTGCAAGAGCGGGGAGAACAGCCTTAAACGCCTGCGGAATGACTATATGTATCATTGTTTGAGCATAGCCAAAGCCCAGACTGCGCCCTGCCTCGGTTTGTCCGTTATCAACCGACATTATTCCTCCGCGAACTATCTCAGAAACATATGCTCCGGAATTAAGACCAAAGCAAAGAACAGCCGCAGGAAATTTTTCAACTCCTATAGGCAAAAGCAGTACAAAATATATTATAAGAAGCTGAACCATAACAGGAGTTCCTCTTATAATTGCAACATAAAGCTGACAGATATCGCTAAGAGGCTTTGCCTTTCCGGTTTTGCTATAGGTAACTCTGATGATCGCTGCAAGAAAACCGAGAACAACTCCGAGAATAAGTGCAAGGAATGTGATCTCAATTGTTGTGAGCAGTCCCTTTGCAAGATACATCCACTGATTGTTACGAATAAAATTTCTATAAAATTCGTCACAAAAATCTGCCCACCACTGCATAAGAGGAGTTCCGGTGTTGGGTCTTGCACTATCATAGTTTTTTAGTCCTATACAATCAGAAATACCTGTTCTAATAGTTGCTTGATTAACTATGGAAACTGTTTCACCGTTATATTCAATTTCCTCAACCTCTTTTATCAGCTTCTGCGCATCAAGAATTCCGCCAAGGCAAGTATTGACCGTTTCATCATTCAAATATATCTTTGCCGTGCCGTCGTTCATCTCGTATATATAGATATCTATCTCGCCATTTAAAACCTCTGCTTTATCCATAGCGCCGATAATATCCGGGAAAACAGCAAGCATAAACTTTGTTGCATTTGTTTTGATCTTTGCAGCATTATTTTTGACATAAAGATCATATGCGCTGACAAACAGGCTGTCCTTCAGCTCATTTACAACTTTTCCTATATTTACAGTGGAATAACTGCAGCTTACGATAATATCCTTTTCATTGCCGTAGCGAATGTCCTTCGCTTTTATCTCTGTTCTGTTAATAAGTTCGTATGTAGCAACAAGATTGGATGTAGGCAGTGCATTGAAAGCACTGTCTATTATGTTCTGAGCTTCATCAATTGTAAGCTTTACATCGGAACGGTTTGAAAAACTGTCAACAATTATAATCGCCGAAACGGCAATGACTATAACAGCAATGGCAATAACCCATTTGATCCAAGTTTTTGCAGATTTTTTCTGCCTTATATCATTCATTTAAAATCTCCGTTACACAGCAAAAAGGAATGATTTCTCATTCCTTTTTTTGCCGCACTGTTTTTACTGCTTAATTATTACTTGATGTATTTTGCGATAATGCTATCAATCGTGCCGTCTGCTGTCAGCTCAACAATGGCTGTGTTGATCTGATCAAGAAGTTCTGTGTTACCCTTCTTAACACAAATAGCATAATCCTCATCTACATAGGATGTGTCAAGGATCTTGAGACCCTTATCGCTGTTTGCTTCAACATATGACTTTGCAGGCTCATTATCAATAATAACGCAGTCAACATCACCGCCGATAAGTGCAAGAACAGCCTCGTTTCCTGTTGCAAACTGTGTTACTCTGTCTGCACCAAGGTCGCTGCCGGCATAAGCATCGCCTGTTGTGCCGAGCTGAACGCCTGCCTTATAAGTTGCGCCTTCAGCAAAGAGATCGTCAACGCTTGTTATTGGAGAATCTTCTTTAACTATAACAACCTGAACACCGTTTGCATAGCTGCTTGAGAAGTCAACTTCTTCCTTTCTTTCATCGGTAATGGTCATACCTGCCATACCGAAATCAACAGAGCCTTCGTTTACAGCGGTTGTGATAGAATTGAAGTCCATATCCTCGATCTTAAGAGTTCTGCCAAGCTTTTCGGCGATAGCAGCAGCGATCTCAGCGTCTATACCAACAATAGTTTCGCCCTCGTAAAATTCATAAGGCGGGAAATATGCGTTTGTACCCATAACGATAACAGGCTTTTCGCCTTCATCCTGAGCTTCTTCAGTATCTGCCGCAGTATCCGCACCTGTATCTGCTCCTGTATCTGCAGCAGTGTCAGTTTCCTTGCCGCTGTCAGCAGCTCCGCAAGAAGCAAGAGTAAAGAGCATAAGAGCCGCAAGAATGAGCGATAAAATCTTTGTGAATTTCATTTTTTGTTCCTCCATGAAAATGTTAAATAAATTTCAGTGCCTTAAAATTATAAAGTATATTTATTCATTTGTCAAGTGAATTTTGAATATTTCTTATTGAACAACGTTTTTTTCGGCTAAATGCTGAAAAATGCTATACAATTTATCGTAAGGCACCAAAAAAGCCAAAATCCGTGGCAAAACATCAAAATGCCAATACCTTTGCAAACCTTATAATATTCCATGGCTGTTAAAACGCAGAAAAGCAATATTATCGCGGCATCAATCAGTGATGTAAAAATTGCCCCTGCTCTAAAAAAGAGAGGATACCAAACAAGGTTAAAAACAAGCATAAGCACAAACCAAAGGCTACCCTTATATTTATGCACAGCTCTACCGGGACAGTGGCTTCCGAGAACAAAGCCAAAGGAAAACCCAAGAAAAGCATACCAAAGGCACCAAACAAGAGAAAAGAACCAAACACCGGGTATTTTTCCCGAAATGCCGGTAAGTCTCAGCATATAAAGCGGACTGCCCGAAAGGAATCTTGAAAGCAAGCCAAAAGCGAGAACTATGACCGTTCCTGCTATAACAGCTCTGCCGTCGGTCTTTACTCTGCTGCATAGATTAAAGCAGCTTTTTCTTCTGTATCTCATAAAAAATCACCCCATAGAATATATGAGGTGATTTTTATTTTTATTAACTAATCAAACAGCCACACACCCGAAGAGGTCAGCTCTCCACGGTGAAAAGCATCGTAATCGAAATGGTGCCAGCAGAATTGATTATACTGTGCCGAGGATCCCGAGATTCCAACAAAGGTTCCCTCCGGAATCGTGTGGATAAAAAATGGCTCTCCCCACCAACCGCCGGGTTCAACATTATCGGGCAGATATCTGTAAACATACTGAGCGTCTGTGACAGTTACCTGTATCGGGAAGCTGCGGTCTGTTACATTGATAAGGCCAACCTGCTTAATATTCTCTCTTGGACATCTGAGGCTGGCTATACAAGCGGTTGCAATATCATAATCAACAAGGACATGGGTACTGCAGCTTGTATGCGGAGCAGTTTCGGCAGTGAAATATGCCGTTTCTGCGCGATTTCCTCTGGGGTCAGCACGGCAGGCATCCGTCATAAGCAATCCTGAATCCTTGCATATAGTTCTTTTAACGACCGTTCCCGGCATTTTGAAGCTCTCGAGAGCCTCTCCGCCGTTTGACGCATCGTTTATATAACTCTCATGAAGCTTTGTCATAACTGTATCCCATATTGAAACACATGGATTTGATTTGAGGCTTGAGAGGGTCTTTGGATATTCATATCCATACCAAACACCGCCAATATAATAAGGGGTGTAGCCAATAAACCAGCGGTCATAATCATTGCTGGTGGTACCGGTCTTTCCCGCGCAGTCAACAGTTTTTCTGAGAGTGATGGCCTTCGCAGTACCGTTATTTACAACATTTGAAAGCATTTTGGTCATTATAGCCGCATTTTCTTCGCTCATAACGATGCTTCCGCTATCTTCGTTCGAAAGTATAACCTCTCCGTTTGCATTTGTAACCTTGATATAGGATTTTGCAGAATTGAAGATTCCGTTATTTGCAAATGCAGTATATGCCGCTGTTATCTCTCTGACAGTAACACCGTAGTTCATTTGGCCAAGAGCAAGAGCAGCGTAGTCAATATCGGTAAGTCTGGTACCGTTCGAAAGCTCAAGAAGCTCTATAAGGCTGTGCATACCAAGCTTGTCCCTGCAAAATTCAAAGGAAGCACGCGGTGTAAGATCTTCAAGAACTTTCACAGCAATAGTGTTCACCGATCTTTCGATAGCACTGTTGATATTTGTAAGGCCACCGTATACATCGGGGAGATTATGAGGCCATGGCGTATTATTGTTAGTACCGTAATTTACCGGTGTATCGTCATAAACTGTTGCATAGTTAATAAGACCGTTTTCAAGAGCAGGCCCATATACCGAAACAGGTTTAATCGAAGATCCTGCCGGGCGCACGGTGTCGGTTGCAAAATTTTGAATTCTGTTACCTTTTTTTTCGCCCTTTGCACCTGCAACACCAAGAATATCTCCGGTATTTGGGTCAATGATTATCATCGAAGACTGTGCTGGCATACCGCTCGTGTGTGCCGGGAAATATTCTTCACTTGTATACACTTCATCAAGAACCGCCTGAATATCAGGGTCCATACATGTATAAATATTAAGTCCACCAGAATAAACAAGGAGGTTTGCCGCTTGCGAAGTGTAGCCAATTTCAACAAGATCGTCAACAACATCGTTGATAACCATGTCGGTATACCAAGAATTTATGTTGTTGGCAGAAGAATCGTTGACGCTTAGATTAAACTCCGGCTCTGCATCATAAAGCTCGTTCATAGTATCTTCGCTTATCATTTCCTGCTGATACATGGTCCAGAGAATAGTTTGGCGACGCTCTCTGTTGTGATCGGGAAATCTGATCGGATTATAATATGAAGGGTTGTTTGTTATTGCGGCAATACAGGCACATTCAAGAAGGGTAAGCTCACTTACATCCTTTCCAAAATAAGTGTTTGCCGCCGCCTGAACTCCGTAACAGTTTTGCGAAAGATTAATTACGTTCAGATAAAGGGTAAGAATATCCTCCTTAGACTTCTTGCTTTCAAGATCCAGCGCCCAGAATATCTCCTGAATCTTTCTCTGGATCTTATAGTCATCCTCACCGGTAATATTCTTTATCAGCTGCTGAGTTATGGTTGAAGCACCAAATTCTTCCTGAAAACCGATAAAAAAGTTTACGCCTGCACCTATGGTTCTATACCAGTCAACTCCCTTATGGTCCCAAAAACGCTGATCCTCGATAGCCACAAAGGCATTTATAAGATCCTTTGGAATCTGAGAGAAAGGAACGAAGATACTGTTTGAACCACCATAAAGACGCGCATCCTCTATTTCTATTGCTTCACCCACTCTGTTCTCTCTGTCGGTAAATTCATAATAATAGAGCTTTGTTGTTGTGTTTGTTGTATTAAGCTCAAATTTTGTTTCGTCAACCTCGATATCTACATTGTTTTTAACATAAATTGCAAAAGCACTGCCAACTATTATGCCGGTGATGATTCCCACAAGCATGACAGTGAGAAAAGAGTTAAGAATGAACATCAGTATTCTTCCGACAATACTTCTTTTCTTTTTATTTTTATTTTTATTGTTCTTCTCTCTGTTTTTCAAAAGAAACACTCCTTTCAATCGAGAGTTTTTCAATTTATGGTAATATTATACACCACTTTTTTGAATATATTATGAATTGCAGGTAATAATAAATTTACAGGGAAAATTTTTATTTAAAAGGGCGGAATATGAAAAGAATAATTTTTGGTGCAATTCTTGTATTAAGTGCATTTCTTGCAATTTTTTCGATTTCTTTTTCACTTGAAAACTCAATGAAATTCAATCGTCTCAGTGCAAGCTCTTCAAATCAGATATCAGACATAAGACTGAGACTGTCAAGACTTGAGGAAGAGGATAAATGCTTTGTTATTTTACATGAGCACGAAGGAATAATTGGGATCTTTGATTCAAAAGAAAAAAATTTGCTTGGCACTATCAATGTTTCGGTTAAGACACTGCCCGAAGCTGACAGAAAACAACTGCTTGAAGGCATTGTGGTAAAAGACGCAAACAAATTTATATCTCTCTTTGAGGATTATTCAAGCTGAATACCCAAGTTATGGGGTTGCGCCCGGCGCAACCCCTTGTTTTATTTTGAACATTTCTTGCAGACTCTTTCTTTGCCTGCATCAAGTGCTTTGTCAATACTTCCGTTATTTATTTTTTCCGCATTTTTAAGAGAGCCGCACTCACTTTTAATATGCCAAACCTTACCGCTATCGGTCCAGAAAACCGTATTTTCTCCCTGAGGTTCCCCTTTGATTTGTACAGTTTCGAGGTAAGAAACCTCCTCAAAAGCAACCGTATCTCCAACATAAGATACAGCCACATCTTCCTTGCAGGAGCACAATAGCAACAGTAGGCTAAATGTCAGCAAGCATCCTTTCAAAAAGCTGAAGCTTTGCCTGTGAAATTTCATAAGCATCCTTATAATCATCCGTTTCCTTACAGCATTTCTCATAGTCATCCAAAATCAGGTAGATAACCGGTTTTGGGAGAGTATCATCCTCTAAAACATGAGAAAACAGCGCAATCGCCGCCTTGTAATTTTTCTTGTTCATAAGCATCTTTGCGCCTATTGCGTGCCTGAAGGCTTCGTTATTCCACCCTTCATCCTCACTAAAGGAAACGCCCTCACCAATCCTTAAAATAGCTCTTTCATATCTGCAAAGGTCGCTCATACATATTATTTGTCCCGGAACACCACTTGGCATTTCAAGCGAAAGAGTTGGCGAAACGGTTGACATTATCGAAGAATATGAGGAAATACAGGAAAGCAGGCCTTCTCTGTTAAAAACACTCATAGCAGAATACTCAATTGCCTCTTCAAATATTTTGTATGCAGCTCTGAGTTTACCCTCATTAAAACGGGATATTCCAATGTTCATATCGGAATAGGAAAGCATATACGCTATTTCGCTATCCTCGCCTCCCCCGCTCATGCACTGGAAGCAAAGATCTCGGCATATCTCCCATTCACCGCTTTTAAAGGATTTTATCAGATTGGGATAGTTTGCATATTTGCGATAGAATATCTCGTTCTCCTCACCGTCTGAAACAAGATATCCAACGGGAACTCCAAGTCTTACGGCGAGATATCTGAGAGTTTGCAAGGAAGGAGATGCCGAACCGTTTTCGATTTGGCTCAGCATATTTCTTGTTATTTCTTCACCCGCAAGCTCTTTTTGGGTCATAAGCTTTGAGGTCCTGAGGTTTTTGATTTTTTCACCGATATTCATTGTTTAAATATGCTATTGCCCCTGGCATCTATGCCAACGATAAGAGCAAAATCCTCTACTATCATTTTTTTTACAGATTCACAGCCAAGCTCAGGAAAGGCAATGACACTGCATTCTTTTATAGCTTTTGACGCAAGCGCACCTGCACCGCCGACAGCACAAAAATATATTCCGGAATGTTCTTTTATAGCCAGGCGAACCTCTTCACTTCTCTGCCCCTTGCCTATCATGCCAAGCAAACCGTTTTCAATAAGATAGGGCGTAAAAACATCCATTCGTGACGAAGTCGTCGGGCCGCAAGAGCCTACTGCAAGTCCGTTTTTTGCCGGTGTTGGTCCTGCATAGTAAATAACCGCCCCACGAAGATCAAAGGGAGGTTCTTTTCCGCTTTGCATAAGTGAAAGAATTCGCTTGTGAGCGGCATCCCTCGCCGTATACACAGTGCCCGAAAGAAGCACTCTATCGCCAACACAAAGCTGAGGGATATGCTTTTCAAGCTCAGATACATTTATTTTTTTCATCATCTTTTAAACCTTTTTATCTGCTCTTGGGGGCTTTTTTTCATTTGCTGCTTTTTTTCATCACATTTTTCATTGCTGACACTTTCAAGGTCGCTCTTGATACTTCTCCAAAGCCCGTCCTCATAATTTTTAAGCTTGGCTGAAACATTTTCATTTCTCACGGTTATATCCACAATTGCCTTGTCAAAAACCTGATGCAGATAGGACGACGCTCCCTCTATCTCTCTACGGTTTTCGGAAGCAGCTGCTGTGAGCTTGGCAAAAATACTCTTTACCGCACGGCGAGTGCTCTCTTCAAGAGCAATCCGCTTTTCATCAAGCTCATTTTGAGATTTTTCGGAGATGATACGTGCCTCTTCTTTTGCAGAAGCAATTATCTCCTCGGCGGTCTTATTTGCTGAAATGATTGCCTCTCCGATGTTTGCGCTCGTCTTTTCATAGAGCTGTGCTTTTCTTGAAAGCTCTTCATATCTCTCGTTTTCGGCACCGCAGCACGCCAGCTTTTCTTCAGCTTCTTCAAGCTTTCTCCTGAGAGAATCAAGCTCTTCAAACTGCTTTGTTATAACAGCCTCCTGTTCGCAAATTCTTTTCTCATAATCATCTGCAGCTTCTTTGCTGCAAACAGCCAGCTTTTCTTCAAGCTCGCTTTTTTCTGACGAAAGTTTTTGCAGTTCGTTTTTGTATTCATCTATGCTTAAAGCAAGCTCCTCATTTTTATTCTGCCAATCGGATCTTTCATCTTCAAGCTTTAAGAGCTCTTTTTCGGCGCGCTCTGCTCTTTCTCTGAGTGCAGCCTCTCTTTCATTAAATTCACCCGAAATTCGAACAAGATACTCATTAACATCGGATTTGTTATAGCCGCTAAGTGAATTTCTGAAATATACATTTTTTACGTCGGACATATTAAAACCTCCGTTGCAGATCTTAAAAAATCAACTTTAACATATATAATACCACATTTTTTTCCGATAATCAATCACTTTTTCGATTTTTTATCATTTTCTCTTTACTATTCTTGGTTTTTATGATATAATTATGTGAAAAATTATACAACTCGGAGGCTCTGGCACCATGAAACTGCTTGAAGAAACTATTTTAAAACACGGTAGGCTTTGTGACGGTGGGATATTAAAGGTTGACAGTTTTCTCAACCACATGATTGATGTTGAACTTATGCAGGAGATCGGCAAAGAATTTGCAAGACTCTTTGGCCACAAGAAAATAAATAAAATACTTACAATTGAAGCTTCAGGCATAGGCATTGCCTGCATTGTCTCGCAGTATTTTGGAAATGTTCCGGTGGTTTTCGCAAAGAAGACCGAGTCTCTCAACCTCAGCGGTGATGTCTATTGCACGGATATTCATTCATACACAAAAAACAAGGATTATACAGCAAGAGTAGATAAAAGGTACATTTCAGAGGGTGATGATGTGCTGATCATCGATGATTTTCTGGCAAACGGCGAAGCGGCTCTTGGTCTTATGAGGCTTGTCCAAATGGCAGGTGCTAAAACAGCCGGCGTCGGAATTTGTATCGAAAAAGCCTTTCAAAAGGGAGGCGACCTCATTCGCTCAACAGGTATCGAGCTACATTCTCTTGCGATAGTTGATATCAAGAATGACGGAAGGATAAAATTCATCGAAAAATGAGCTCAAATATTTTAAAAATGATCGCTTGCATAACAATGCTTTGCGATCACATAGGATTTTGCCTGCAGTCTTATTCATACGGTGCTATTGCCCCGGAAGCAGGCACTGTATTAAGGCTTATCGGCAGGATATCTTTTCCTATCTTTGCTTTTCTTATTGCTGAGGGCTTTAAAAAAACCAAAAACGTGGTTCTCTACGCTTTGAGGCTCTTGCTTGCGGGATTTATTTCTGAAATACCTTATAATCTCTGCTTTAACGGAAGCATCAGGTATGCTTCAACTATCAATGTTATGTTTTCTCTTGCTACAGCTCTGCTTGCGCTTGTCTTTGCAGATATGTGCATCAAATCTTCAAAAAAGGAAGCACGTTTTCTCTTTATAGTTCCGATTTTTGCTGCCTGTTACCTTGCCAAAAATTTAGGCATGGATTATGGCTATTGGGGCATTTTACTTGTCTTTCTTTTCTATCTTGTGGATGCCGACTCTATGCCAAAGCGAATGATGTTTTTCCCGATAGTTTTATTATTTGCCGCAAGACACGTGATCACAGCGTCTATCTCCGGCGCAGCAGCGAACGAATGGGGACTTCAGCAGCTTGCCGGAACAGCCGCATTCATCCCCATGTTTCTTTATAACGGTAAGCTTGGCAAAACCTCTAATTCAAAATCTGCTCAGAAGATAAAAAAATATTCCTTTTATCTATTTTATCCTGCCCACCTCACATTGCTTTGGGCATTGTTTTCAAACATCGACAAGATAAAGGCTTTATTTTGATTTTAAATTATCATCGGAGCTTCAAAAAGAAGCCTTCTGATGCGGCAATACATTTCAAACAGAGAGCTTAGAGGCAATGGATTTTCTCCTTTTCCACATTCAATGGTGTAAGCAGGCTTTTTCAGCTTGTCAACCACCCAGTCGGTAAAACCTCCGCTGCTTGCTGTTCCCTCTGTTTTACAGAGTCGATAACCTGTGATCCTTGAAAGCATTTCTCCTATTCTCACACTTTCTTTCGTTGGGCCGTATCTGTCCCCGTAGTATATTTCCTCCCCCTGCGAATGAAGGGCTATAAACATATCTATCTCCTCACTGAACCTGGCAAAATTTGCAAGAAGACCGCTTTCAGGCTCGGATTCGGGGGCCTCTCCACACCATTTTGTCGGCGCCCCCCCGCAGAATACCTTTTTACACATCTCTGCATGATATTTTCTGAAGCCGGCATCATAGTTGTGGTTAAGGTCAACACCTCTCCCATTTGCCTGCCAGCTTTTAAAATCCTCTGAACCTCCGTTCATTGCGATCAAACGCTCTCTTATCGGATTATCATCTTCAACTCCCTTTATCTGATAATTTACACCGTCCGGGTTTATCATTGGAATGATGTAGATACTACGCGAAGAATTGAGATAGCTCACGGATGTGTGCCCAATATACCCGTTTGCATCGAGCATCTCACAATATTCGTTTGCAAATTTCAGCAAAAGCGCAGTTGTTATCCATTCCATTCCGTGATGTGCGCCTATATAAAGCACGCTTTTCTTGCCTTTTCCCAGAGTGATCAGCGGTATGCTTTTCCCCAATAGCGACTGTCCCAGGTATGTTACGTGAAATGATTTATACCTCTCTGTAAAAATATTTATATATTCCATCATTAGCTCATATGTAATCGGTCTGTCATATCCTAAAATTGTAGATTTAATATTTCTTATTTTATCGTTTTTCAATCAAATCACCCCTCTTCTGCACATTGTTTTCTAATATATGATTTGCAGTAAGGAAAAATGAAAGGTTATTATGAAAAAAACAAAGCTATTTGTATCAACGCTTATTTTTGCCGCGGTCTTGATTCTCATATTTCTAATTGACAGCGGTCTGTCTTATGTCTATTCTTCTGTCTCTACCAACATAATCTTTGCTGAAAGCTCTTGGCCGATCATTCTTGAATTTACACTTGAGTTAAGCCAGTTTGCTCTGTGGCTTCATGTTTTTATTTCACTTATTTTTCTCATCAAACGATTCGGCACAAAAGGTTCAATAGCGCCTTTCATCTTAACAGTTTTTCTGCTTTGTCTCAAATATCTTCCGGATATGCTTGAAATTTCTTATATTTATTTTGCACTTGATACTGTGACGATTGGTCTTGGTAACATTGCCATATCCGCGCTTATGAAAAGAAGTTCCGACAAAATTTCAGGCAAGCTTGAAAATTTGACACTCATCATCATTTCAGCTCTCATTGTGTTGAACAGAATAGGACGTAGCGTTGCTCACGATGTGTTGTTTGCAAGCGGAATCAACGCCGAAACGGCTTTTTATTATTTGTTTGATATCATATACGGGGCTTTGATATATTTTGCCGTTAAAACTGTGATGATGCTGGGAAAAGAAAGATAGAAAATATAAGCTCCGAGACAAGATGATCTCGGAGCTTATATTTATGTTGTGCAAAAATATGCTTTTGCGCCCTCACATCTTAGCGCATCAACGGCCGCAAGAGCTTGACCTTTTTCATCAAAAAATCCTAACACAGAGGGTCCGCTTCCACTCATTAAAACCGCAGATGAGCCGCAGGCAAGAAAAGTTTCTTTAATATGCGAGACCATAGGACGCTCGCCTTCAACAACAGATTCAAATATATTATAGAGATTTGAGACAACCCCTTTGCTATCATGATTTGTAAGTGCTCTCAAAAGCTTATCAAGTCTTCCCTCATCACGAATTCCACCAAAATCACCAAACTGTTCATCAAGTCTTGAATAAGCCCATGGAGTTGAAACGCCATCACCTTTTATTGCTACAACAAGATAAAGCTTTGGGCAGACAGAAAGTCTTGAAAGCTCTTCTCCCTTCCCCGTGGCAAGCATTGTTCCGCCAAAGAGGCAAAACGGCACGTCTGCGCCGACTCTTTCAGCAATCTTGATCATTTTATTATCTGAAATATCAGCCCCCACCGCAAGCTTCAAAAGTCTGAGAACTGCGGCCGCATCAGAGCTCCCTCCCCCAAGACCGGCTGCCGAGGGAATGTTTTTTTCAAGATGTAATTTGACACCAAAATCCAACTCCAGGCTTTCTCTGAAGGCATTTACGGCCTTGATTGCCAGATTGCCTTCATCTGTCGGAATACCGGGAACATTGCAGGTCAAAATATCATTTCCATGCTCTGTAATCA
>JAZNCT010000060.1:0-8658 GCA_045587665.1 Eubacteriales bacterium | reverse complement strand
TCACCTACAGGTTTCGTTCACATGGGAAGCTTACTTGCTTCATTCATTGAAAGAAAAGCAGCGAAAGATACCAACGGTGTATTTTATTTGAGAATTGAAGATACCGACGACAAGAGAGAGATAGAGGGTGCGGCTGAGGCTCTTATAAAGACCCTTGCACATTATGGCATAAATTTTGACGAGGGTGCTATTCTCGACGAAAACGGAATTGTCAGCGACCAGGGTATTTACGGTCCATACAAGCAGAGCAAGCGAGGCCCTATCTACCACGTTTATGCAAAGCAGCTTGTATCCGAGGGAAAGGCATATCCCTGCTTTACAACCGAGGAAGAGCTTGAAGCAATAAATGCTGTTGACAAAAAGGCTGAGATAAAAAACAAGGATTGGCATGAGGACGCAGAGAAGCAAAAACAAGAACGTCTGAAAGCCCGCAACTTTACTATAGAGGAAGTTGAAAATAATATCAAAGCAGGCAACCCCTTTGTTCTTCGTCTCCTTGCCGACGGTGATCCCGAAAAGAGAACGCCCTTCACCGACCTTATAAAAGGCAAGCTTGAAATTCCCGAAAACGATGAGGATTTTGTTCTTCTGAAAAGTGACGGAATACCTACCTATCACTTTGCCCACGCTGTTGACGATCATCTTATGGGAACGACCCACGTTATCCGCGGCGAAGAATGGCTTCCCTCTCTTGCAAAGCATATTATGCTGTTCAGATATCTTGGCTTTAAGCTGCCAAAATATCTCCATATTGCTCAGCTTATGCGTCTTGATGAAAACGGCTCAAAGAAAAAACTTTCAAAGAGAGATATGGGCGCAAATATGGAAGACTATAAGCGCATAGGATACGCTCCTGATTGCGTTATGGAATATGTTATGACCCTGCTCAATTCCAATTTTGAAGAATGGCACGCTGCTAATCCTGACAAATCATATTTAGACTTTCCCTTTAATATCAAAAAGATGAGCACATCAGGCTGTCTCTTTGATTTTAACAAGCTCAATGACGTTTCCAAAAATGTTATATGCCGTTGGAATGCTGAAAAGGTATATACATTCCTTGTGCAGTGGGCAAAGGAATATGACCCTCAATTTGCCGTAGCTCTTGAGAGAGATCCGGAGAAGGCGATCGCTATTCTTGCTATAGGAAGGGGCGGCAAGAAACCGAGAAAGGATTTTGCTGTTTGGAGTGAAGTTAAGGATTATATGGGCTTTTTCTATGACGAATTCTTTGAAGTTTGCGATGCTT
Organism: Eubacteriales bacterium; assembly: GCA_045587665.1. Lineage (GTDB taxonomy): Bacteria > Bacillota > Clostridia > Oscillospirales > CAG-272 > SIG710. The sequence goes on along the minus strand of JAZNCT010000060.1, from coordinate 7,409 downwards.
ATCCCGAGAATTTTGAAAGAGAAGATATAAAGAGTGTGCTTAGTTCCTTTATTTGCGGTTATGACGAATCCGATGACATGAACACTTGGTTCGAAAAGATAAAGGATATCGCTTCTTCTCTCGGATTTGCTGCTGATATGAAAGAATATAAAGCAAATCCCGATGCCTTTAAAGGAAGCGTTGCTGATGTGAGTATGTTTATTCGCGTTGCAGTTACAGGCAAGATGAATGCACCGGATCTTTACACAGTTATGCACATCCTCGGAAAAGAAAAGGTAGCAGAACGTATAAACACTATGATCTCAAGTCTTTAACACACGATTTTTTGAGATACAGGAGATATAAAATGGAAGAAAGAAACAGTAATTTTATTGATGCGATAATCGAAGATGATCTTGCGGCAAATCCAGGGATGAAGGTGCACACACGCTTCCCTCCCGAGCCTAACGGTTATCTTCATATAGGACATTGCAAAGCGCTTGTCATCGACTTTGGAACAGCCGAAAAATGGGGCGGACTCTGCAACCTTCGTATGGACGACACAAACCCTGCAAAGGAAGATACCGAATATGTTGATGCGATCAAAGAGGACATTCACTGGCTCGGCTTTGATTGGGACGATCGCTTTTACTATGGCTCTGACTATTTTGAAAAGGATTACGAGCTTGCCGTTGAGCTTATCAAAAAGGGACTGGCCTATGTTTGTGAGCTGACAGCAGAGGATTTCAGAGATCCCAAATATTGCGGAGATCTTAACCATGCGGCAATTTCTCCCTTCAGAGACAGACCGATAGAGGAAAGCCTTGATCTTTTTGAAAGAATGAAAAACGGAGAGTTCCCTGAAGGAAAATATACCCTTCGCGCTAAGATAGATCTGGCATCGGGCAACTTTTGCATGAGAGACCCTGTCCTCTACAGAATCCGCTATATTGAGCATCATCGCCAGGGCAACAAATGGTGCATCTATCCTATGTATGATTTTGCTCATCCTATCCAGGATGCACTTGAAGGAGTGACACATTCGCTCTGCTCGCTTGAATATGAGATCCACAGGCCACTTTACGATTGGGTTATCCGGAACGTTACAGTTCCCTCAAAGCCCAGACAGATAGAATTTGCACGTCTTAACATGACTCATACGGTTATGAGCAAGCGTTTCCTCCGCTATCTGGTTGAAGAAAAGCTTGTTGACGGCTGGGATGACCCACGTATGCCTACTCTTTGCGGTCTTCGCCGCCGCGGATACACTGCAGCTTCTATCCTTGATTTCTGCTCTCGCATAGGTGTTGCAAAGTCCAACAGCATGGTGGATTACAGCGTGCTAGAGCATTGCATACGAGAGGAGCTGAACAGCACAGCCAACCGCAGAATTGCAATTCAAAAGCCTATTAAGGTTGTTATCGACAACTATCCCGAGGATAAGGAAGAGATTTTTGAGCTTCCCAACAACCCAACAGCCGAAAATGCAGGAACAAGGCCTGTTAAGTTTACTCGCGAAATATATATCGACGCCGATGATTTTGCCGAGGTTCCTCCTCCGAAATTCTTCCGTATGAAGCCTGAAGGCGAAGTTAGACTTATGGGTGCTTATATTATTAAATGCGGTGAAATTGAGAAAAACGACGATGGCTCTGTTAAGCTTATTCACGCAACCGCCGATCTTGAGGCAGGCAACGGAAATCCCATTGACGGTCGCAAGATAAAGGGCACTATACATTGGCTCTCGGCAAAATACGCCGAGGATGCAAAGCTGATGATATATGACAAGCTCTTTACAAAGGAAAATATGAACGAGGTTCCAAGTGGCGAATATGCCAACTATCTTAACCCCCAATCACTTGTTGTGATCGAAAACGCAAAGATCGAACCTGCTCTTATGTCTGCCGAGCCCGGTGAAAAATTCCAGTTTGTCAGAACAGGCTATTTCTGTAAAGACACGAAGAGCGAAAACACATTCAACAAAATCGTTGGTCTGAAGGACAGCGCTCCTAAAAAATAATATGGATAAGTGCTGTTTCATTTGAAACAGCACTTATTAAAAGTAAGATTATGAAAAACATTCCTTATATCTGTTTTTTGCTGATATCCTTATCTGCGGTGATCGTAACGATCATTGATAAATATGCTGCAAAAAAATCTAATCGTCGAGTACCTGAAAAAGCTTTGTTCATTTTAGCCTCACTCGGCGGGTCGCTTTTTATGTATATAACAATGAGGACCATTCGCCACAAAACCAAGCACAAAAGATTTATGATCGGTCTGCCGATTATTATGATCATGCAGATCGTGCTTCCATTTTTTGTTCAGTTTATAGTCTACAAAATAAAAATGACTGCCATATAAGGCAGTCATTTTTATTTATCCGTATTTTTTCTTAAATTTTTCCTTGTGCCGTCGGGATACTGTATAACAGTGCTCTCAAGTGTCTGGCCAAATGAATATCTTATCTCGGCAATATATTCGGCTCTCAGAGCCTTTTGCTCAGCAAGCTCTGCTTCACTCAGCGGCTCGTTTTTTGATTTTTTTGCAAGAAAATTTATCCTGTCAATCTTTTCTCTTTCCATATCTCTTATCCCTTATAGCTATTCCAAATTTCTTCTGCTTTTTCTATATCATCCGAAACAACAAATACAACATATTTACCTGCTCTTTCCATAAGAGCGTTTTCAAGCTTTGGAACCTCGGAGAGTGCATATGAAGCAAAGAGCTTGGTGCGTTCCTCGCAATATGTTTTCAGCATATCGTATATCTTTTCTGCGCTCACAAGATCTGATGCCTCAAGCACCAAAATCGAATCCGCAAATGCACCGATAGATGCTTTTGCGTAAATGGCAGAATACATACCTCCAAGCCCAAATGTAAGATCTGCCGTCTCTCTATCAAGCTCAACAAGCTCAATATCATCGTCACAGTAAGCCTCAGATAGTTCGTTATAAAGCGCTTCCGGATCTATATCAACAACAGCTCTATCCGGCGTTTTTTGGCAAGAGACAAATAACACGGCCGCTGTAACAAAAGCAAATATTAAAAGCCTTTTCATCAATTATCTTCCTCCAAATGCTTTCACGAAGCAAAAGCGTGACAAGCAATATAATTCATAAGCACCCGGTTTTGTTCAGCTCGCATATGTATACCGTCTGAGGCAAAACTTGCCGGCAGGTTTCCGCTTTCATCACAAAACAGCCCATATGAATCAAGATACCAACAATTCATATCCTTTGCTAGACCAAGGAGCATAGTATTATATTCTCTTATGCGCTCATTTGCCTCTGATCCCTCATATATGCTTACGCTCTTATCTGAAGCGATGGGCATTATTGCCATTATGCAGATCTCCGCTCCCGGGCAGATTTCTCTGAGTCTCTCTATAGTTGAACTAAGCGATCTGATAAAAACCTTTGGATATGACCAGCCAAGCTCATTGAGACCGAACATAATATATATCCTCTTAAATTCTTTTGGAGAATTTTCAACAGCCTCAAGCACGGTGTACGCAGTTTCAGAATCTACATTTATAACCTTTTTTGTGTCTACTTGATTTATCGATAGCCCCACCGAGGCATAAAATGTGGCATTTGAATTCTGGCAGGTAAGCCCGAGTCCAAGCATTCTTGAATCTCCGATAAAGAGTGTTTCAGAAAAATATTCGTCACTCACCCTATGAGTTTCTCTTAAAATATGGTCATCAAGAGTACCTCCGGATGAGGGACGCTCTATATCAACAAGTACCTCCGGGGGCTTCATCTGCGTATTATTTATGATTTCTTCAGCAATTTTTTCATCTATTTTTTGAATAACATTTGAATCTATAGATAGCTTTTCAAGCCTATTTACACCGGAAAATCCGCTCCAGGTAAACTCATCCGCCCTCAGCATACCAATAGCAGAAAGCATTACAAGCCCAATAATAGCAAAGGATAGTAAAACCGGTATAAATACAATAAAAAGCTTATTTCTTAATTTTTTACGAGAGCTGTAATTCAACACTTGGATCAAAAATCCTGCCTTATCTGTATTTATTTATATTATATCACTATATAACATTATTGACAACAGAAAATACAAAATTTAACGCTTGTTTTTCGACCTGATTCGATTTTTTACAATTTGTTAATATGTTTTCCTATTCATTATGACGTCATATTTCGGTATTTGTTCCTAAAATAATTCATAAATATGTAATTAAAAAAGCATTTGATTTTTTAACACAAATAAGATATAATAAAAGAAAAAAGGAGTTCACTATATGAATCACCTATACATTGCAGCCTGTGCCGCAAACGGTGGTATTTTTCACTATACTCAAAACGATGACGGAAGTCTTTTTCAAAAAGAATTTTATCCTATGAAAGAGCCTATGTATCTTTTTATCAGAGAAGGACGGCTTTTTGTGCTTTTGAGAGCACCGTTTGATAAGAACGAGGATAGCGGCATTTTTTCTTATGCAATAAATAATGACGGCTCACTTACATCACCTTCGGAAATTATTTCAACCTTTGGAAAGGTTGGCTGTCATCTCTATGTTTCGGATGATATGAGAGATATTTATTGTGCAAATTACGTTTCGGGAAGCGTTTTTAAATCACCGGGCGCGCTTGTCACTCACAAAGGCGAAGGCCCTTCAAAGCCTCGTCAAAGCTCCGCCCACACTCACTATGTAAATGCAACGCCCGACAAAAAATATATTTTTGCAACTGATCTTGGGCTTGACACTATATTTACATACAACAATCAACTTGTTGAAATTTCAAAATGCAAGGTTCCCGCAGGTCACGGTGTTCGCCACCTGGCATATTCTTCTGACGGAAAAACCGTTTTTTCCGCCAACGAGCTTGCTTCAACGGTTTCTGCATTCGACTATAGCGATGGCGCTCTCACGCTAAAAAACACTGCTGAGGGACTTCCTGCCGGTTTCACAGGCAAGAGCACTATGGCAGCAATAAGAGTAAAGGATGACCTTGTTTTCGCCTCAAACAGAGGACACGATTCAATATCCTGCTTTGAATATAAAAATGGAATTTTGAAGCTCCTCTCGGTATCTCCTGTGAATGGTTCTTCACCAAGAGATTTTGATTTTGTGGGAGATTTTGTTTATTCCACCAATGAAACCACAAACAATATTACGGTATTAAAAAAGGAAGGGGATTCGCTAAAGCTCCTCCCCTACTGCTATTCTGCACCCAACCCACTTTGTGTTGTGAGCATAAGTCTCTGATTTTATCGGTTGTTTTTTCTCTTGTCATTATAGTATGAAGCCACCAAAAACAGCAAGGCAATTACAGACAGCGCAAGAAACAACCATGAGCCCCAATTCATAAAAGCCAAAACGATGTGAGCTATGCCCTGAATCACAGTGAACCAAATGAAGATACCTCTACTATCTGCATTTATGTTATCTTTTAATATACAAAATAACAACACGCAAAACAAAACCGATGATAAACCGTTAAAGCACGCACATAGGATTGTGAACAATGGCGAAATATAGATGTCGTGATAAAACGGAAAAGTTACGACGAACAGACCAATCGCCAGCACAAAGCTTAACCAAAAACGATACTGTTTGAGTAATTTCATTAAAAACACTCCTTTTATAAAAATTGCCTTGCTTTTCACTATCATTCTACCATATATAAGCCTAAAAGTAAATAGTAAGACAAAAAACAGCACCCACAAAAGTGAGTGCTGTTTTGTATTGAAATAAGCCCAAATGGGTAATTATCTCTTGGAGTTATAATGTAGGTGTTTTGTTCCGTTTTGTATCGTTTGAAAAAGTGCGATATTGTAACGCGATGTTTCCATTATTGTGTTATATCTTGGTGTAAGTTTAGGTATGTTTTTATAACTTCGGACATCAAAATGACATCAATAATTACTTGGCACTGAAACTCAATTCTTCAGTTGTTACTATTGTTTGATACGTATCAGAATTATAAGCTCTGAATTTGAGAGCAAAGTTTTCAATTTCGGTAATATCGTTTTCTTCAAGATCAGTACTTAAAATTGTTATCTCGTCTATTGCATATTTGCCTGAATAAACAGTGCTGACAAAAAACGGTGTAACCATATACCCATTAATCGACATATCTTCGCAAGAAATCGTTATATTTTCTTCTCTGTTATTAACTATATACAAAACAATCGCTTTTCCTAACAATTTATATTCGTCAACATATTTTCCAACTATTTTAATATTGTTATCGTTGTATAATGTATATCCTGCATTTTCAACCGTCATATCCATTGTGTCATAATCAGATGTTTTTATGGTTATACAATCGGTTTCATAAATCCTCTCGTATGTTGTAGGATCATAGACATAAAAATACAACTCTACTTGACCAATGTTATCAATTCCTGACGCCTTCAAATCAGATGATGACAAATATATGGTATCGTTTGCCTTCTTACCAGATGCAACGGTACAAGAAAACAAATTAGTTATCATACAATTGTTTACAATCGCCTGTTCTACTCCGATAGAATAATCCTTGTTGGAATTGTTTTCAATGTGTATCTTAATTCCTGCACCCCAAATAGTATCATCCACGATTTCCTTTGCAGTAACTGCCAGTCCTTCGTATTCAAAGAGAATATTCTCTTCAATCGTAGGCAAGGCACCTTCCGCCTTATTGTCATCCTTCTTATTACTATCCTCCTCGCCGTCGCTTCCGTTTGAGGTAATATCCTTAATATCTCCACTCGTGTCACCTTCAATATCTTTGATATCGGTGGTATCGCAGGCAACAACGGATAGAGCCATTACGGCAACGAGTAAAAGTGCTAAAAGTGTTTTGAGTTTGTTTTTCATTTTTCCCTCTCCTAAACATTTAATTATAAATTCATTATAGCACATTGCGCACACATTGTCAAGTGCAAATTGCAATAATTAATTATACGTGAAAACAGTGTGTATATTATTCGGACAAAAAGAAGTATAATTATATTATGCAAAGGAGGGTGCATATGTTTGATGTTAAAAAGCCTGAAATGGCAAATAAAACATTTCGTCTACCCATTGAACTTATTAAGCGTCTTGAAACTGTTGCTCAACAAAAAGGCGTTTCTGTGAACAATCTTGTACTACAATGTTGTCAATATGCTTTAGATAATTTGAAGGAAGAAAAGTAAAAATTAGCCCAGCATAAAGGAATACCATATGAAAGAAAATCCAAAAGTCTTTATAAGTCACGCAAGTGAAGATAAAGAAAGATTTGTTATGAAATTTGCGACAAAGTTAAGAAGTGTTGGAATTGATGCTTGGGTAGATAAATGGGAAATGCTTCCTGGCGATTCATTAGTTGATAAAATTTTTGAAGAAGGAATTAAAGAAGCAGATTCATTTATTGTTGTTTTATCTATAAACAGTATAAATAAACCTTGGGTAAGAGAAGAATTGAATACTGCTA
>JAZNCT010000059.1:0-32728 GCA_045587665.1 Eubacteriales bacterium | reverse complement strand
AAAAAGCTTGAAAGTTTTGACACATTGTACTATTATATATTATAGCTATTTTTTTAATGAATTCAATAAACGGAGGCAGAAATATGAAAATTCTTGTAATTAACGCAGGAAGCAGCTCTCTCAAATATCAGTTCTTTGATATGGAGAACGAAACCGTTCTTGCAAAGGGTAACTGCGACCGTATCGGCATCGACGGAAGTGCTATCAAGCACAAGCAGCTCATAAAGGGTGTTGAATATGAAGAAAAAACACCTATGAAGGACCATTCCGACGCTATGAAGGCTGTTATTTCGGCCCTCACAAGCACCGAACACGGCTGTATCACAAACATGGACGAGATCAGTGCTATCGGCCACCGTGTTGTTCACGGCGCATCATATTTCTCCGAATCGATCGTTGCAAATGATGAGATAATCGAAAAGATCAAATCCTGCCGCGATTTTGCACCTCTCCACACAGACGCAAGCCTCATGGGCATAAAGGGCTGTATTGCCGCTATGCCTGGCAAACCCCAGGTTCTCGTATTTGACACCGCTTTCCACCAGACAATGCCTGCCGAGGCTTATATGTACGGTGTTTCATATGATATGTTTGAAGAATACGGTATTCGCCGCTACGGTATGCACGGTACATCTCACCGCTTTGTTTCCGGAGAGATGATCAAGCTTCTTGATAAGCCGGCTGAGGACACAAAGATCGTTACCTGCCACCTTGGAAACGGCTCTTCTATAACAGCCGTTAAGGGCGGAAAGGTTATGGATACATCTATGGGCTTCACCCCCCTTGCAGGTGTTCTTATGGGAACTCGCTCGGGAGATCTTGACCCTGCAATGGTTACATATATCATGGATAAGAAGGGCTACACTCCTGCCCAGATGAGCGATTATATGAACAAAAAGTGCGGCTTTGCAGGTCTTTGCGGTTTTTCTGACTGTCGAGACGTTGAGGCAGCGGCAAAGAACGGTGACGAAAAGGCTCAGCTTGTTCTCGATATGCTTGCATATCAGGTTACAAAATATATCGGCTCCTACAGCGCAGTAATGGGCGGTCTTGACGCTATCGTATTCACTGCGGGTATCGGTGAAAACACCCCCTCTATCCGCAAGGCTGTTGCAGACAGACTGGCTGCATTTGGCGTTAAGCTTGACGAAGAGGTAAATGCTAAGGCAAAAGTTCAGAGCAACATAATCAAGCTCTCCGCCGATGATTCCAGCGTAAAGGTTTACCTTATCCCCACAAATGAAGAGCTTGTTATCGCAAGAGACACAGCTCGCCTTGCAAAGGATCTTGTTAAATAATAAGTCAACGCTTTAATAATTAAATATTTGGGGCTTATGGCTCGTGGTCACCTCCTCTGCTTTGTTTGCATAAAATAAAGTAGAGGAGGTGAAAATTTTGGATTGCTATGCAACATTTGCTTCGCAGACCTATGCTATCAAAGCTCAAAAAGCACTGAAGGATGCTTCTATTCCTTCAAGGGTGATAAAGCTTGACGGCGAAAAAAGCAAAAAAGGATGTGCATATGGCGTAGAACTCCCCTGCAGTCTGCTTGAAAGTGCGAAAAATATTCTTCGATATGAAAGAATTAAATCTCGGCGATTCTATATGGGGGACACCGAGATATGATATATTTTGACAATGCCGCAACCTCATATCCAAAGCCGCCTTCTGTGATTCGGAGCGTTGAGGATTGCCTTAGAAACTATTGCGGAAACCCCGGCAGAGGAGCACATTTTCTTTCACTGCACTCTGCAGAAAAAATATATGAAGCAAGAGAGAGGATCGCGCAGCTGTTTGGCTCAAACTCTCCCGAAAACGTGTTCTTCACTTATAACAACACTTATGCGCTCAACATGGTGATAAAAGGTCTGCTCAAATCAGGCGATCACGTTCTCATCAGCGATATTGAGCATAATTCTGTTTACCGCCCGGTAGCTTCTATGGCTGACAGCGGGCTTATAGACTATGATGTTTTCGATACGTTCTGCATTTCTCCTGTGCGAACTACGGAGAGTATATGCAAAAGCATCAAAAAGCTCATAAGGCCAAATACAAGAATGCTCATTGCCGCCCACGCTTCAAATATCTGTTCTGCCTCCCTTCCGCTAAAGGAAATTGGGCAGATCTGTGGGGCAAAGGGCATCATATTTGTTGTTGACGCTGCACAATCGGCAGGTCATTTGCCTCTCCACATGGAAAAAATGAATATTGATGTGATATGTGCCCCAGGTCACAAGGGCTTGTACGGTATTCAGGGCTGTGGCTTTGCGATTTTGAGGGAGGGAGTTTTGCCTTCTCCAATTATCGAAGGCGGCAGCGGTGTAAATTCACTTATTTCAAAGATGCCCGAACTTTCGCCCGAGCGTTTCGAGGCAGGAACCCCCTCTGTTCCAAGCATAGTGGCACTTTCAGAAGGAATAGAATTTGTCAAAAGTCGAGGCATAGATGAAATTCACAAGCATGAAAGTGCGCTGTATCTCCGCCTTGCAGATATGATTTCGTCTTTTCCCAAGGTGACTCATTATGCGCCGGAGCACATCGGTTCAACCCTGCTGTTTAACATTTCCGGTATTCACTGCGAAAGGGTAGCAGATATGCTAAGCAAAAGCGATATCTGCGTGAGAAGCGGTTATCATTGCTCACCGCTTGGGCACACTGCCCTTGGAACTATAAACGCAGGCGCCGTGCGTGTGAGCTTTAGCCCCTTCAACACAGAAAGGCAGCTTGATAAATTCTATTCGGCAATAAAGTATATTATAGAATGTTAGCTTTCACAGATGCTAGACATCTCACAAAGCGTGTTTATATAAAAAATGAGATCCGTCAATATTTCGACGGATCTCACTTTTATATATCAGCAGTTTATCCTCTGCTGATTCTTTTTCTATATATAACAATTCCTAAGATAACCCCGGCAAAAAACAGTGCCGCACACAAGCCGCCAAGCACAAACATCCAAACAAAATTTGTTTTTCCATGTTTGTCCTGCTCCACCTGTATCACAGTTTCCTCGGACTTACTCACCGAATTCTCGCTTTCTGTTTTCTCGGTCTCATTAACACCTGACCATTCCTCATCAAACTGCTGTAAAGACTCATGGTCCGAGCCGAGCAAGGTTATTATCCTCTCTTTAAGTGCGGTATTTTTTGTCTGATCTGCATATTCCAAAATAGTCTCTTCCATTGCCATTATTGGATTTCCACACATAAACACCGTGCCACCGAAGCCATCCTCTCTCCAGTCGAGCCAAAGGTCATAATACTTATCCTGTGAAATATACCCGTCGCTATATAGTCTGCTGATCTTCATTTCTAAAGAGTCAGCCCCTATAGCATCATAGCCGCTCCATTCCACGGTTTTTCCGCCCGCCATGGCATGGCCAGAGCGTGGAAGCCTCGCAAGCAACTTCAGCTCCTCATATGTGATATTCTCAAAGCTCACACATTCATCTGTTGTAATCTCTGTTTTGCAGTAGATCACATCGCCCTCTTTATCACGAATAGAATAGCTGACTCCTCCTCCGCCGCTATATGAAACCGAAATACTGTCTATCTTAGTCAGCTCAAAAACAAGCCCCATTTCAGAAAAACGAGTACTTTTTTCAGATATTCCAAGCTGCTTTGATCCATAACCAAAAGGCAGGCTATCTATATTTACGGCGCAGTAAAAGCTATATCCCCCCGGGTGGGCAAAAGAAAACTTTCCTTCCTTGTTTGTATATACTACCGATGAAGGATGATGATTTCCCGATTCACTGACTAAATCTATATCAAATTTGATATTTGAAAGATCAATTTCAGCATCGCAAATCACTTGTCCTTCGATGATATCCCCCTTAGCGGCATATGAAAAAAAGATAAGGCAACAACTGAAAATGCAAAACAGACAAACAAATAACATACATTTTTTCATAAAGCACACCCCTTTTCTAAGATGATCAAGATATAAACTCCTTAAAATTCTGAGCAAGACCGAACAACAAGCATTTGCGCACTCAGCTAATGCAGCCATGCCCCCTACACTTATTGTAGCATAGACGGCAGACTTTGTCAACAATCGGTTTGATAGGATTTTGTTTATATCATTATTCGAGTATATACTCAATTACAACAATTGTCAATAAGGAATATATTTATTAGAATATATATTGTAAGGGAGGGGTAAAGATGGTTAAGCTGACGATTGCAGAATTTTTAAATAAAAACGGAATTACCCGATATGAGCTTTCAAAAAGAACAGGCATAGTATTTCACATCATTGATAAATATTATAAAAACAAGGTCGTACGATATGACAGCTATGTGCTTGCTAGAATATGTACCGCCCTTGATTGCAATATCTCCGATATTATCGAATATAAAAATGAATAATTTGTACTTTAAAAAACAAGGCTGCCGCATTTGCGACAGCCTTGAACTTTTTGTTTTTAATTATTCTTCGTCAATGAGCTTGATGATAGCCATTTCAGCTGCGTCTCCTCTACGGGGACCGAGCTTGAAGATCTGTGTGTAACCACCATTGCGGCTCGCATACTTAGGAGCGATCTCGCTGAACAGCTTTGTTACAACGTCTTCCTTTGTGATGTATGCAAGTGCTGCACGGCGGCTTGCAAGAGTGTTCTTCTTGCCAAGTGTTATCATCTTCTCTGCAACAGAGCGAACTTCTTTTGCTCTTGTCAGAGTTGTCTCAATGGATCCGTTCTCCAGCAGATAAGTAACCATACCTCTCAGCATTGCATTTCTGTGAGCTGTAGGTCTGCCGAGTTTTCTTGTTCCGGGCATTTTATTCCCTCCTTCTGCTTTATTTGTTATAAGCTAAAAGTTGAAATTCTTTGGCTTATTCTTCCTCTTTCTTGAGGTCGAGGCCAAGAGAATGAAGTTTTAATATTACTTCTTCAGGCGACTTCTTTCCGAGGTTACGAACCTTGATCATGTCCTCCTCTGTACGGTTGGTAAGATCCTCAACCGTGTCGATGCCTGCACGCTTCAAGCAGTTGAAGCTACGAACAGACATGTCAAGCTCCTCAATGGTCATCTCAAGGACCTTTTCCTTGATGGTTTCCTGTCTCTCGACCAGTATTTCTGTCTTCTTTGCTTCATCTGACAAATCCACAAACAAGTTGAGATGCTCGTTGAGTATCTTGGCGCCGAGAGAAATCGCTTCCTTTGCCGTAATTGTTCCGTTTGTAAGCACATCAAGTGTCAGCTTGTCAAAATCAGAGTTGCTGCCTACTCTTGTAGGTTCAACCTCATAGCTGACATTGTAAACAGGTGTGTAGATCGAATCGGTATAGATCGTACCGATAGGAGCCGAAACATTCTGTCCCAGCTGAGCATTATGGCTCTGCTTGTTCTTCTCCTGGGATACATAACCGCGTCCCTGCTCAAATACAAGCTCCATATAAAGTCTTTCACCCTCGCCTACAGTTGCAATGTGGTGCTCTGGGTTCAGGATCTCGATGTCGGAATCCTGCTTGATGTCACCTGCTGTAACATCCTTTTCACCCACTATATCAATAATTACGGTCTTTGGAGTGTTTGTGTGAAGCTTTGCAGTGATGCCCTTTACGTTGAGGACAATCTCTGTCACATCTTCCTTCACACCCGGTACTGTAGAAAATTCGTGAAGCACGCCGTCGATCTTAATGCTCGAAACAGCTACACCGGGGAGAGAGCTCAGAAGCACACGGCGAAGTGAGTTGCCGAGTGTTATACCAAAGCCTCTCTCAAGGGGCTCGATCACAAATTTACCGCATTTACCGTCGTCACTCATATTAGCGGTCGTAATATTGGGCTTCTCTATCTCAATCATTCCTTGATAACCCTCCTTAATTTATTATTGTGCTGGTAATTTTCGCTGTAATCGGAAAATATTACTTATGAGGCATAAAAACGCTTTTATGCCGCACAAGGCGGAGTTATTATTTGGAATAAAATTCGACGATAAGCTGTTCGTTGAAGTCAAAATCAATGTCGTCACGAGCAGGAAGTGTAACAACCTTTGCGGAAGCTGCTTCCTTGTTAACTTCAAGCCACTTGGGGAAGGTTGCCTTCTCAAGACCCTCGATGAGACCCTTGAACTTCTCAGAGGAACGGCTTGTGCTCTTAACAGCAATAACGTCGCCCGCCTTAACGGTGTAAGAGGGGATGTCAACCTTCTTGCCGTTTACGGTAAAGTGACCGTGACGTACAAGCTGACGAGCCTCCTTGTGGCTCTCTGCCATTGCCATTCTGTATACAACATTGTCAAGACGGCACTCGAGAAGTCTGAGCAGGTTCTCACCTGTCATTCCTTCCTGTCTCTCCGCCTCATTATAGAGGTTTCTGAACTGCTTTTCAAGAACGCCGTAGTATCTTCTGGTCTTCTGCTTCTCACGGAGATGCATACCGTACTCTCTGACCTTCTTGTTTGCTGCGCCGTGCTGACCGGGAGCACTGTGTCTGCGATCAATAGCGCACTTACCTGTCAAGCAACGCTCGCCTTTGAGGAAAAGCTTTACGCCTTCTCTGCGGCAGAGTTTGCAAGCAGGACCTGTATATCTTGCCATATCTACTTACCTCCTCTAAAGATTAAACGCGTCTGCGCTTAGGCGGTCTGCAACCGTTGTGGGGTATGGGAGTTACGTCCTTGATGAGTGTGATGCTAAGACCCACTGCTTCGAGAGCACGGATCGCAGACTCACGTCCTGCACCGGGACCCTTAACGTATACTTCAACAGTCTTCATGCCATGCTCCATAGCTGCCTTTGCAGCTGTCTCTGCTGCAGACTGTGCAGCAAAGGGAGTGGACTTTCTGGAGCCCTTGAAACCGAGCTCACCTGCGGATGCCCAGGATACTGCGTTGCCCTGAGTATCTGTGATAGTGATGATTGTGTTATTGAAGGTAGACTGAATATGCGCTGCGCCTTTTTCAATATTCTTGCGCTCGCGTCTCTTCTTGATGACCTTCTTAGCAGCAACTTTTGCCATCTGTCTTTATCACTCCTTATTTCTTCTTGTTCGCGATTGTCTTCGCGGGACCTTTTCTTGTTCTTGCATTGGTCTTGGTTCTCTGTCCTCTAACGGGGAGACCCTTTCTGTGTCTGATACCGTGGTAGCAGTTTATTTCGACCATGTTCTTGATGTTGAGAGCAACATCGCGGCGAAGGTCACCTTCAACCGTGTAGTTGTTTTCGATCTCGTCACGAAGCTTTGCAACCTCGGTCTCGGTCAGATCCTTTGCACGGGTGTCGGGGTTTATGCCAGTTTTTGCAAGAATGTCATTTGCGCTTTTTCTTCCGATACCGTAAATGTAGGTCAGTGCGATTTCTACGCGCTTGTTATTCGGAATATCAACACCGGCTATACGAGCCATTCTTTTTCACCTCTCTGCTAAAAATTGTAGTGAATTTTTGCTTAACCCTGTCTCTGCTTATGCTTGGGGTTCTCGCAGATGACCATTACATGGCCTTTTCTCTTGATGATTTTGCATTTTTCGCAAATCTTCTTTACGGATGGCTTTACTTTCATTGTATTACACCATGCCTTTCTAAAAATTACTTTGCACGCCAAGTGATGCGACCTTTATCAAGGTCGTATACCGAAACCTCGATAGTTACCTTATCACCGGGCAGAATTCTGATATAGTTCATGCGAAGCTTGCCCGATATATGTGCGGTCACTATATGACCGTTGGGCAGCTTTACCTTGAAGTTGGCGTTAGGCAGAGCCTCAACTACCGTTCCTTCAAATTCAATTACATCATCCTTTGGCAAGAATAATCCCTCCTTTTGCCTTGAGTTCTGATTAGAGCTTTTTCATATTCCCTTCTTATCAGCCGTCAGACTGCTCCCGCCATAACCAACGAGGGCAGCAAGAACAAGGGCATAATCATAAAGTTCTATATGATGTTTAGCTTTTAAAATCCTCAGTTTGGATCTGTCAGAATAATCGGACCGTCGTCTGTAAGAGCAACGGTGTTTTCATAATGTGCAGAAAGCTTTCCGTCTGCCGTAAGCACCGTCCAGCCGTCCGACATTTCCTTAACATCGCCGCTTCCTCCGTTTATCATAGGTTCAATCGCTATGACCATTCCCCGGCAGAGCCTCGTTCCTCTCCCCGCTGTTCCGTAATTTGGAACATCAGGAGCCTCATGAACATCCCTGCCAACACCGTGTCCGATATATTTTTTAACAACACCGTAACCATAGGTCTCTGCGCAAGACTGAATTGCACTTCCTATGTCACCGATCCTGTTACCCTCTTTAAATTGTTCAAAACCCTTATAGAAGCAAAGCTTTGTGGCTTCGATGAGACGCTTAGCCTCATCGGAGATATTGCCCACAGCAAAGGTTCTTGCGCTGTCTCCGTGTAAGCCC
Source organism: Eubacteriales bacterium (assembly GCA_045587665.1). GTDB lineage: Bacteria > Bacillota > Clostridia > Oscillospirales > CAG-272 > SIG710. Next base: position 24,372 of record JAZNCT010000059.1, on the reverse strand, counting down.
TTATAAAAGGCTCCAACGTCAACCTTGACGATATCCCCCTCATGAAGGATCACCTTTTTTGAAGGAATACCGTGGATAACCTGATCGTTTATACTGATACAAGCACTTCCGGGGAAGCCGTAAAGCCCCAGGAACGAGGGCTTTGCACCGCATTTTTCGATGAAAGAGCGGATCTTTACATCAATATCATAGGTGCTTACCCCCTGGCGGATCGCCTCCTCAGCAACAAGCAAAGCCTGTGCCGTTATACGTCCGGCCTCTCTCATATCCTTGATTTGGGCAGAATTTTTTAACTGTATCATATTTTTCTCAGAGCTGACTCAAAGCTTCAAGAGTCAATTTGCTGATCTCCTCAACCTTGCCAACACCATTGATTCTCTTAAGGATTCCCTTTTTTTCGTAGTATTCCTCAAGAGGCTCTGTCTGTGTGTGGTAATTATTAAGTCGAGCGAGAACTGTCTCAGGGGCGTCATCCTTTCTCGTATAGAGCTCGGCGCCGCACTTGTCACAGGTTTTATTATCCTTTGAGGGCTTGAAATCAAGATGATATGAAGCACCGCAATCGGGGCACATACGTCTCTTGCTCATTCTGTCAACGATGATCTCGTCGGCAACCTCAAAGGTCACAACTGCGTCGATCTTCACACCCATTGCATCAAGGGCTTCTGCCTGTGGAATGCTGCGGGGAAAACCGTCGAGAATAAAACCGTTTTTACAAGATTCACCTGAAAGATGATCTTTTATAATACCAATGACGACCTCGTCGGGAACGAGAGCTCCGGCTTCGATATAGCCTTTTGCCATCTTGCCAAGCTCTGTTTCGTTCTTCATAGCATGACGAAGGATGTCACCGGTTGATATCGCAGGAATATTGAACTTTTCTGAAATAAATTCGGACTGAGTGCCTTTACCCGCACCGGGTGCACCCATTAAAATCAAATTCATGTGATATCCTCCAAAATTAGTCTAGGAAGCCCTTGTAATTGCGAAGTGACATCTGAGCCTCTATCTCGCGGAAGGTCTCAAGAGCAACACCGACAACGATGATGATCGAAGAACCGCCGAATGCGAGGGAAGCAAACTGACCGCCGGCGACAATGTTGATCGCCATAGGCAGGATGCAGATAACCGAAAGGATCAGAGCACCCACAAGTGTGATTCTGTTAAGAACCTTTGTGATATAATCAGAAGTGGGCTTACCCGGGCGAATACCGGGAACGGCACCGCCCTGCTTCTTCAGATTGTTTGCAACTTCAACGGGGTTGAAGGAGATCGAAACATAGAAGTAAGCAAAAAGTACCAAAAGTATGAACTCTATAATGATATAGAGCCATGTATCATAGTTGAACACATCGTTCACAAACTTTGCAAATCCGCTTTCGGGAATGAAGTTTGCAATAGTTGCAGGAAGAGAAACTATAGAGCTTGCAAAGATGATAGGCATAACGCCGGTCATGTTGACCTTGAGGGGCAGATTTGTGCCCTGACCGCCATACATCTTGCGTCCTACAACTCTCTTTGCATACTGAACGGGGATTCTTCTCTCACTATCGGACATCCAAACGATGATAACGATAACTGCGAGAGTAAGAGCAATAGAAAGTATTGCAAGAACGATACCGAGAATCAGAGATCCAACGCTTCCTGTTCTGCTTGTAACCATGTAGATTACAGAGCTGATCATTCCGGGGAAGCTGGAAATGATGTTAGCAAAGAGTATCATAGAGATACCGTTGCCGATACCGTGCTCATTGATCTTTTCAGCAAGCCACATTACAAGGGATGAACCTGCGCAGTAGCAAGCTACAAGAACGATCATATCGAATGCGCCAAGTGTAAGACCGAAAGAAGCCTTAAGATAGAACGCATAACCGATACTTGTGATAAGTGCAAGACCAACCGTTACATAACGGGTGATAGCAGTTATCTTCCTTCTTCCTTCCTCGCCTCCGTCCTTTGAGAGTCTCTCAAGAGCCGGAATGGCGATTGTAAGGAGCTGCATTACAATAGAAGATGTGATATAGGGGCTTACGCCAAGTGCAAACAGAGTAGCTTTACCGAATGCTTCACCGGAGAGAATATTCAGATAACCGAATATTGAGCCGCCGGCAAACAAATTGGGCATTTCCATTGCTGCTTGACTAAAGTAAGGAACCGGAATATTGGCTCCCAGGCGGTAAAGGACGATGATAAGAAGTGTGAAGAGAAGCTTGCCCTTCATTTCTGGAGTCTTCCATGCATTCTTCAGCGTCTGAAACACTTATACCACCTCTGTCTTTCCACCTGCTGCTTCTATCTTTTCCTTTGCAGTTGCAGAAAAGACTGTTGCTTTAACAGTTATATTCTTTGTGAGCTCACCGTTGCCGAGAACCTTCACTCCGTCCTCTACCTTGCGGATGAGGCGGCAAGCGAGAAGTGCTTCCACGTCAACAACTGCTCCATTTTCAAAACGGTTGAGATCTTCAACGTTTACTGTTACATAAGACTTAGCAAATCTGTTCTTGAAGCCTCTCTTGGGAAGCTTTCTGTAAAGCGGGATCTGTCCGCCTTCAAAACCGGGTCTAACACCGCCGCCGCTACGAGCGTTCTGGCCCTTGTGACCCTTACCTGCTGTCTTACCGTTACCGGATGCAGGACCTCTACCCTTGCGATAAACGGGGGTATTGGAGCCTTGTGCCGGAGTAAGTTCATGGAGTTTCATCATCTATTCCTCCTTTACGCGTTTTCTACTTTAACGAGATGCCAGATCACCTTGATCTTACCTGCAAGAACAGCGTCGTCCTTGTGAACGATGCTATCACCTACGCGATTAAGACCAAGAGACTTTGCAGTCGCTACCTGGTTGGGCTTGCAGCCGATGATACTCTTTATAAGTGTAACCTTTTTCATATCATTTGCCTCCTTAACCCTTTACCTGTTCTACGCTGATATCACGGGTCTTTGCGACCTGCTCAACAGTGCGGAGCTGCTTCAGACCCTCAATTGTAGCCTTAACTACATTTGCGGGGTTATTGGAGCGAAGGCTCTTTGCACGGATATTGTGAATACCGGCAAGTTCGAGAACCTTTCTTACTACGCCGCCTGCGATGATACCTGTACCCTGTGCAGCGGGCTTAAGAAGAACCTTGCCTGCGCCAAACTCACCGAGTACTTCGTGAGGAATAGTTGTATCCTTGAGGGAAACCTCTATCATATTTTTCTTAGCATCCTCGATACCCTTGCGGATAGCTTCCGGTACCTCGGCTGCCTTTCCGAGACCGTAGCCTACGTGACCGTTACCGTCACCGACTACCATGATAGCTGCGAATCTTGCGATACGACCACCTTTAACGGTCTTGGAAACACGGTTTAATGTGACAAGCTCTTCACGAAGGTCAAGAGTTGCCGGATCAAAATTTCTAGCCATGTTTTTTCTCCTTAAAAATGTTCAAAAAATGTGGTTTTGAACAGTGTACAAACCGACAATCAGAACTTCAGGCCGCCCTCGCGAGCGCCGTCTGCCAGTGCCGATACACGTCCGTGATAAAGATAGCCGCCTCTGTCGAATACGACTTCTGTTATACCCTTTGCTGCAGCTCTTTCAGCGATAGTCTCGCCAACCTTCTTAGCTGCCTCAATATTGCTGCCATTGCCCTCAAAGACCTTTTCAAGGGTGGAAGCGGAAACCAATGTTACACCGTTTACGTCATCAATGATCTGTGCGCTGATGTTCGCATTTGAGCGATATACAGCCAGTCTCGGACGTTCGGGTGTTCCGGAAACCTTTGCTCTAACTCTGATATGTCTCTTCAGACGAGCCTGATTACTGTCTTTTCTTGAAACCATTACATTCCACTCCTTTCAATTATTTACCGGTCTTACCGGCCTTGCGGCGAATTCTCTCGTCGGAATACTTAACACCCTTACCAAGGTAGGGCTCGGGGGGTCTCTTGCTTCTTACAACTGCTGCTGCCTGACCAACAACTTCCTTGTTTATACCCTTAACGATAACAGTGTTAGTGTTGGGGCACTCATAAGTTACGTCGCCGTCCTCAAAAATGATAGGATGGCTGTGGCCAAGGTTGAGTGTAAGAGTCTTGCCCTGCTTCTGAGCTCTGTAACCTACGCCAACGATCTCAAGAGTCTTGGAGTAGCCTGCAGAAACGCCAACTACCATATTGTTGATAAGAGTTCTTGTAAGACCGTGGATAGCTCTGTCCTCTGCCTCGTCTGTGGGGCGAGTAACAGTAACAACACCTGCATCAACAGTAATTGTCATGCGTGTATTGAAGCTCTGTTCAAGTGTGCCGAGAGGGCCCTTAACTGTAAGCTTGTTTTCATCACCCACTGTAACAGTAACGCCTGCGGGAACTGTAATGGGCATTCTACCAATTCTTGACATTATTATTTACCTCCCGCTTTTATTACCATACAAAGGCAATTACTTCGCCGCCAACATTCTCTTTACGAGCCTGCTTGTCGGTCATAATGCCCTTGGATGTGGAAACGATTGCTATGCCGAGACCGTTCATAACGCGGGGCATATCCTCGCAGCTTGCGTAGATACGGAGACCGGGCTTTGATACGCGGCGGAGACCACGGATAACCTTAGCCTTGCCCTGACCGTATTTCAGAGTTACTCTGATAACGCCCTGCTTGCCGTCCTCGATAACCTGATAGGACTTAACATAACCCTCGTTTACAAGGATCTCTGCGATAGATTTCTTCATGTTGGATGCCGGAATGTCCACTGTCTGATGCTTTGCATCATTAGCGTTTCTTATTCTTGTGAGCATATCGGCAATTACGTCTGACATTTGCATAGTATTTTAACCTCCTATATGCAAGTAAAAATTCTTGCTGCCAAGCGACCGAATTTTATTGCCCTTGGCGGCTGACCGGTGGTTAAAACAGGCGCCCGCATCTGCAGAGCATATCCTGTTTTCCTTCCGATAGTTTGGAGTTTTTAAAAACTCAAGGTTATCTCTAACCTATAAAAATTACCAGCTTGCTTTCTTTACGCCCGGAATCTCGCCCTTATATGCGAGGTTACGGAAGCAGATACGGCAGATACCGTACTTACGAAGATAAGCATGGGGACGTCCGCAGATCTTGCAACGGTTGTATTCTCTTGTAGAGAACTTCTGCTTTCTCTGCTGCTTAAGAATCATTGATTTCTTTGCCATTTTTCTGTCCCTCCTTATTTATTTGCAAAAGGTGCACCCATAAGGGTAAGCAGTTCTCTTGCCTCTTCGTCGTTCTTTGCTGTTGTAACAAAGCAGATATCCATTCCGCGGATCTTGTCAACCTTATCGTATTCGATCTCAGGGAATATAAGCTGTTCCTTGAGGCCGAGAGAGTAGTTGCCTCTTCCGTCGAAAGCGTTGGGATTGATACCCTTGAAGTCACGAACACGGGGAAGTGCGAAATTAAAGAGTCTATCCATAAATTCGTACATTGTGTCGCCTCTGAGGGTAACCTTTGCACCGATCTTCATGCCCTCACGGAGCTTGAAGTTTGCTACAGACTTCTTAGCGTATGTGGGAACTGCCTTCTGACCTGTGATCAGAGTGAGATCCGAAATAACGCTGTCGATAACCTTAGCATTGTCCTTTGCATCGCCGCAGCCGACATTGATAACGATCTTGTCAAACTTGGGGATCTGCATAGGGCTCTTGAATTCAAATTTCTTCATAAGAGCGGGAGCAACTTCGTTCTTGTATAAGTCTCTAAGTCTTGCCATTTTAAATTACCTCCCACCTTATTACAGATTCGCGCCGCACTTAGCGCAAACGCGGATCTTCTTATCGCCCTCAACCTTGTGAGCGATTCTTGTTGCCTTCTTGCACTTGTCGCACCAGATCTGAACCTTTGAAGCATAGATTGCGCCTTCAGCGTCGATTATGCCGCTGGTGTCACCCTGCTTGCGAGCCTTAACGTGCTTGTGAATAATATTTGCACCCTTAACGATTACCTTGCCTTCCTTAGGGGAAACTGCAATTACCTCGCCCTTAGTGCCCTTATCATCGCCGGAGATCACGACAACGGTATCGCCGGTCTTAACATGAACCTTCTTTTCCATTTTCGTTACCTCCAATTAAAGTACTTCCGGAGCCAGAGAAAGGATCTTCATAAAGTCCTTCTCGCGAAGCTCTCTTGCCACAGGGCCAAAAATACGTGTGCCTCTGGGTGTCTTGTCTTCTCTGATGATTACCGCAGAGTTTTCATCAAACTTAATGTAGGAACCGTCTGCGCGCTTAACGCCCTTAACGCTTCTTACGATTACGGCCTTGACTACTTCACCCTTCTTAACAACTCCACCGGGAGCAGCCTTCTTAACGCAGGCTACAACGATATCGCCAATGTTTGCGTAACGACGACCTGTGCCGCCGAGAACGCGAATGCACATAAGCTCTTTAGCTCCGGTGTTATCGGCAACCTTCATAAGTGTTTGTTGCTGTATCACTTTTGCGTCCTCCTGTTTTCGGTACGATGTTAAACGTACCTACTTATTTCGCATAATGTTTTGTTGTTTATTTTCTTTAAAAAGGCGAAATTACTTAGCCTTTTCAATTATGGAAACCAGTCTCCATCTCTTTGTCTTTGAAAGAGGTCTTGTTTCCATTACGCTTACCTTATCTCCAACACCGCACTCATTGTTTTCGTCGTGTGCGTGGATCTTAAGTGTACGCTTGATGATCTTGCCGTATGTGGCATGCTTAACATTGTCCTCAACTGCAACAACGATAGTCTTGTCCATCTTGCAGGAAACAACCTTGCCCACACGGGTCTTTCTAAGATTTCTTTCTTCAGTCATGACTTATTACCCCCTTAAGCGTTCTTCTCGTGAAGAATCGTCATTACACGGGCGATATCCTTCTTGACATCAGCGATTTTATGCGGATTGTCAAGCTGATTTATCGCATGCTGAAAACGGAGATTAAAAAGCTCGGTCTTAAGCTCCTTCAGCTTTGCATTAAGCTCTGCGGGAGTCATTTCTCTGATTTCATTTGATTTCACAGCTCATTACCTCCCCGTATTAGTTCTCTGCGCCGCGCTTAACAAACTTGCACTTGATAGGCAGCTTGTGGCTCGCAAGACGCATAGCTTCTTTTGCAACTTCTTCAGAGATTCCGTTCATTTCGAACATTACTCTGCCCGGCTTAACAACTGCAACCCAGTATTCAGGCGAACCCTTACCGGAACCCATTCGGGTCTCAGCAGGCTTCTCTGTGATTGGCTTATCCGGGAAAATCTTGATCCAAACCTTACCGCCACGCTTGATGTATCTTGTCATCGCGATACGGGCAGCCTCGATCTGATTGCTTGTTACCCAAGCGGGCTCGAGTGCAACAAGTCCGAAATCACCGTTTGTAACCTTGTTGCCGCGAAGTGCTTTACCCTTAAGTCTGCCGCGCTGTACACGACGGAACTTAACTCTCTTAGGCATTAACATTTCTTCGACCCCCTTCTCTTCTCTCACCACGGCCGCCGTTTCTGTTTCCGCGTCTGTCGCCTCTGTTGTCGCGGCGATCGCGGCGGTCTTCTCTTGCAGCACCGGGTCTGTTTACTTCATTAAGGATCTCTCCGTTGTAGATCCAAACCTTAACGCCAATCTTGCCGTAGGTTGTGTTTGCCTCAAAGAAACCGTAATCAATGTCGGCTCTGAGGGTCTGCAGCGGAATAGTTCCGTCATGATAATGCTCTGTCTTTGCAATTTCCGCACCGCCAAGACGACCTGCGCAGGAGATCTTGATTCCCTTTGCGCCAAGTCTCATTGTGTTGCGGATCGCCATCTTCATTGCACGGCGGAAAGCTACACGCTTTTCCAGCTGCAGGCAGATGTTTTCAGCAACGAGCTGAGCATTGAGGTCGGGCTGTCTAACTTCAACAACATTTACGTCAACGTGCTTGCCGTCAACCATCTTTGTAATAGCAGCCTTGTACTTTTCGATTTCAGAGCCACCCTTACCGATAACCATACCGGGCTTTGCGCAGTGGATGAAAACTCTAACTCTGTGGCTGTCACGTTCGATCTCGATCTTGGGAACGCCTGCGCCCTGGAGTTCATTTTTCAGATATTTTCTGATGTTATAGTCGGAAACGAGTGTATCACCAAAAGCTACATCGCTTGTGAACCATCTCGAGTCCCTATTTTTAATTACGACCACGCGTAAGCCGTGGGGATTAACTTTCTGACCCATATTAGCTCATAACCTCCCTTTCTCAGTCTCTTTCCTTGACAGCAATTGTCACATGGGATGTTCTCTTAAGGATCCTGTCTGCACTACCCTTTGCTCTGGGCATGATTCTCTTCAGAGTGGGTCCGGGGCATACAAAGCACTCGGATACATACAGCTTGGAGACATCCATATTAAAATTATTTTCAGCGTTTGCAATAGCGCTACCCAACAGCTTGATAAGATATTCAGAAGCACTCTTTGGAGTGTTCTTCAGAATCGCCATAGCGGTTCCGGCATCCTTGCCTCTGATGAGGTCGAGGACTATCTTAACCTTGCGAGGGGAGATTCTTGCATACTTGAGATATGCTTTTGCTTCCATTGAATGTTCCTCCCTTATTTACCGTTGTTGGACGTCTTGGAGCCTGCGTGACCCTTGAAGGTTCTTGTAGGAGCAAACTCGCCGAGCTTGTGTCCAACCATGTCCTCGGTGATATATACCGGAACATGCTTTCTACCATCGTGAACAGCGATTGTGTGTCCAACGAATTCCGGGAATATTGTGGAAGCGCGGGACCAGGTCTTAAGAACCTTCTTCTCGCCCTTCTCATTCATAGCTTCAACTCTGCTGAAGAGCTTCGCTTCAACATAAGGTGCTTTTTTAAGGCTTCTGCTCATTTTATATTCCCTCCTATTACTTAGCGTTTCTGCGCTTTACGATGAACTTATCGGTTCTTGCCTTCTTGTTACGAGTCTTGTAACCGAGAGCAGGCTTGCCCCAAGGTGTTACAGGACCGCTGCGACCGATAGGTGCGCGTCCTTCACCACCACCGTGAGGGTGATCACAGGGGTTCATTACAGAACCGCGAACTGTAGGACGGATACCCATATGTCTCTTCTTACCGGCCTTACCGATCTTTATCGTATCATGCTCGATGTTGCCTACCTGACCGATTGTAGCCTTGCAGTCAAGACGAACGATACGAACTTCACCGGAAGGAAGTCTTACCTGAGCAACGCCGTTTTCCTTAGCAATAAGCTGTGCGAAAACGCCGGCACTACGAACGAGCTGTGCTCCCTTGCCGGGGTAAAGCTCGATGTTGTGGATCATCGTACCAACAGGAATGTTTGCGATAGGAAGTGTGTTACCGGGCTTGATGTCTGCATCTGCACCGGAATAAACTGTCATACCGTCTGTAAGTCCAACAGGAGCGATGATATAGCTCTTATCGCCGTTCTCGTTTTCAAGAAGTGCGATGTAAGCTGTTCTGTTAGGGTCGTACTCAACACCGACTACCTTTGCGGGAGTTTCGTCCGCGCGCTTGAAATCGATGATTCTGTACTTGATCTTGTTTCCGCCGCCCTTATGACGAACGGTGATGCGGCCATAGCTGTTACGGCCGGAGTGCTTCTTCTTTATTACCGTAAGACTCTTTTCGGGAGAAAACTTTGTAACTTCCTCGAAGGAAGGAACGCTCATGTGTCTTCTCGCAGGAGTCGTAGGCTTATACTTAATTGTTGGCATATTCTACCCTCCCACTTAGTTGAGACCTTCGAAGAACTCGATTGTCTTGGAGCTTGGCTTCAGTGTTACGATAGCCTTTTTCCATGCCGCTGTATAGCCGCTGTGAACGCCGAGTCTCTTGGGTTTTCTCTTCATGTTGATGGTGTTTACACTCTCAACCTCAACTTTGAACATTTCCTCAACCGCCTTAGCGATCTCAGGCTTTGTTGCATCCTTCATAACCTGGAATGCGTACTTTTTCGAAGCCATCATGTCCATGGAGTTTTCGGTGATAAGAGGCTTAATGATGATATCCTGTATTGCCTTCATTATGCGAACACCTCCTCAATTCCTTTAACGGCAGCCTGGCTTACGATGAACTTATCAGCGTTCAGGATGTCGTATACATTAATGGTGTTATATACAGATGTTGTAACACCGGGGATATTTGCACAGCTCTTAACTGTAACTGCATCGTTTGTGTCAAGAACAACGAGAGCCTTTCTTTCTGCGCCGAGAGCCTTGAGCATACTTACCATGTTCTTGGTCTTGTACTCAGCTGTCTTGATCTCGTCAACTACGATAAGATCACCTGCGGCAACCTTAGCGGAGAGAGCGCTGTAGAGAGCGATCTTCTTAACCTTCTTGTTCATAGACATACGGTAGGAACGGGGCTTGGGACCCAGAGCAACACCGCCGTGTGTCCACTGAGGAGCACGTGTAGAACCCTGACGAGCTCTGCCTGTACCCTTCTGTCTCCAGGGCTTCTTGCCGCCGCCACTTACTTCTGTTCTTGTAAGTGTAGACTGTGTACCCTGTCTCTGATTTGCGAGATAAGTCTTAACTGCAGCATGGAGGACAGAGCCGTTCACTTCTGCACCGAAGATCTTATCGGAGAGAGCGATCTCGCCCACTTCCTTGCCGGTCATATTGACAACTTTTACGTTTGGCATTGTGTTTCCTCCTTCCGCTTATGCTTTCACCGAGTCACGGATAAATACGATACCGCCCTTAGCACCGGGAATGGCGCCCTTAACTGCGATAAGGTTCTTTTCTGTGTCGATCTTTACAATGCTGAGATTGAGAACGGTTACCTGTTCATTACCGTACTGACCCGCCATCTTCTTATTCTTGAAGATTCACGCAGGGTCGATAACGCCCATAGAACCGGGCTGACGGTGGATAGGACCTACACCGTGTGTGTGCTGAAGCATGTGAGCGTTCCAACGCTTAACTACGCCTGTATAACCGTGGCCCTTTGTTATACCGGTTACGTCGACCTTGTCGCCTGCGGCGAAGGTATCGACAGATATAACGTCACCAACGTTAATTGCGGAGCAGTCGTCAAGACGGAACTCCTTGAGGTGCTTCTTTGCAGCAACTCCGGCTTTCTCAAAGTGACCTTTCTCAGCCTTGGTCATGTGTTTTTCCTTAACATCCATGAAACCAAGCTGAACGGCGTCATAACCATCGTTTTCGACTGTCTTCTTCTGTGCTACTACACAGGGACCAGCCTCGATTACCGTAACCGGGATGACATTTCCGATCTCGTCGAAAATCTGGGTCATACCGATCTTCTTACCGATAATACCTTTTTTCATTTTTTCCTCCTGAGGTTATTGGTTGACGTTTTGGATTATCCTTTCGGATTCGCCAACTTGACCGCAAGACGCTTCATACTCTTGAAGCCTTTTGCGTAGGGATAATTTTGCAGGAATTAAAGCTTTACCTCAATTTCAACGCCTGCAGGGAGCTCAACGCTCATAAGTGCATCAATTGTCTTTTCGGACGGCTTGATGATGTCGATGAGTCTCTTGTGAGTTCTCAGCTCAAACTGCTCGCGGCTATCCTTGTACTTATGCACCGCACGAAGGATCGTTGTGATCTCTCTGTCTGTGGGGAGCGGTACAGGGCCACTTACTTCAGCACCGTTTCTCTTCGCAAGTGCAACGATCTTTTCAGCCGCTGCATCGATAAGGGTGTTGTCATAGCTCTTCAGTTTAATTCTGATTTTTTCCTTAACTGCCATTGTTTTTTGCCTCCTTTTGATATTCCGTTCAAAAAGTTCGTCATTATATACAAATGAAGAGCTTGTCTGAAAGAACGGTTTGTGAAATGGGGCGAATTCACTTGCACACCGCGCCGTGTGTTTCTTTGGCTTCCATACAAAAGCCGGAATACCGATCAGCATGAATCCGGACTCCGGGTAAATGGAACACCGTGGGCAAGCCCACAGAAACAACGTTTTGACAGCAGGTAAAGGCACTGTCAAATGGTGCACGAATCACTCCCGCCCGATTGATTACGGACATACTCCGCGGAAATTACCTGTCAGAAAACGGCAGCAACCTTCCGCTTCATCGCGCTCAGACCCATTTATTATACAATATTTGCGTTTATATTGCAATAGTTTTCTCCAAATATTTTATATAGAATTTTTGTAGATTTTTTCATATATTTTTGTGCACCTTTCACAAAGCTCGGTATAATACAGCCCAAATGCTCCCCTATCCACTCTTTCAAATGTGAAAAAATAATAAATATAAACATCTGCCCCTTGAAAAAAGTAAAAAAAAATGTTATAGTATATCTGTGAACAAGTTCTATTGCATCTATTATATAAATAATGTAACCAAAATCGACAAAAACGGAGTATTTATGAATCGGAATATTTTCAAAAGCTCACTGAAAGCAATTTTCATTTTATCACTGGTCATTTTCACTCTCTCTTCCTGCGGAAGCATAAAGAAAAAGCAGCTAAACACCGCAAATCTAAATCTTGATATAGGAATGGGCATAAGTCACTATGAAAACGAGAGTGACTATCCAGAGCCTTCACCAAATGCAAAATTGGATGTTTATTCGTCAAAGATCATCATCAGAGATGCATACGAAGAAAAGGTGATCGAAACTCCGCTTATATACAACAATTCCTCATCTGCTCACCCCAGAATGCAGATGAGAGTAAGCGGAAACCGCATATTTGTCATCTACTGCCCCGACATAGGATTGCCGAGCCTTCAGATAGTATCAACCGACAACGGTGGAGAAACATGGGTGCAGAGCACGTTGGACCTTCAAAATGACTCGGTAGGGACCATAGATAAATTTTCGGCATCATTCTGGTCAACGAGGAACGGTGCTCTTATCGTTTCAAACGGAATGGTTGACACCTTTATATATTTCACCGAGGATTCGGGCAAAACATGGCAAAAGGCTGAAGGTGCTCCGCCCAGCCAAAACTGGCACGATTCTCTTTACACCGGTGTTTTCCTGAGTTCTGCTATCGGCTTTACCTCATATAACTTTTATTCTTTTCCGCCAAATGAGCCGCAGATATATATCACACTTGACGGCAGCCTGACATGGAACAGACTTGCCATAAAGGTTCCGGCAAGCGTTATGACATCCTACGCTCTGGCAGGAACACCTTTTTATGACGGAAGCAAAATAAACATACCAATAGAGCTGTACGACGAAAACGATCAGCTTACCGACACAAAATACTATGTTTCATACGATTTCGGTGACAGTTGGGAGTTTTACAGTGACGATGAAGATCTGAGCCTGATAAGGAACGAAGAGCTAAACAAATGGTTCAGCGCAAACCGCCCCGACATTCTAAAGGATGAAAACTATTCAGTTTCGGATTTTTCTCTTTACAGCTCATTTTTCATAGAGGAGGGCGTGAGAATAGACGCCTACAGACTAATAGCCTCATATAACATATCCGACTGGAGCGAAATACGTCTCACCGGAGATATGTATTTTGATAAGGAAGGCAATCTATATTATAAGGAAGCTTCCGGATTCCCAATACTTCTTTTTGTATACGAGGGAGATGTTTTTAACCACAGCTATTATCTGCTGGGTTCAAGCAACGAAAACCAATATAAAACAGAGGGTGAAGACCACCTTGCAAAAAGGCTCTACGAAGAATATATTGAACACAGAGCAATAAAAACTCTCTTTTACGATTCTCGAACAGCATATTCATGGTTCACAGGATATGCGCAGGGTTTGGTGTACCCGGGCGAGACGATCGAACACGAAGGCACTCAGTATAACAAAGTGATAATGAGAGACATCACAACGGCATCTCAGCTCCGGGACTATCTCTCCTCACTGTTTTCCGCCGAGACGGTTGACGAGCTGATGAACACCAAAATCAGTGCCTCAAGATTGCCTCTGTTTATCGAAAAAGAAGACGGCCTATACCGTTTTGGGGGATATACTGCTCAGTTTAATTTCAGCAACCTGATCTTTAAGCTTACCGTCACAGAGCTCTCAAAGTCAGATGCTGTTCTAAATGCAAAAGCCGAAGCAACAATGTACAGTGACATTGAACCAATAGAGTTCGAATATGACTACAGGATCTTTCTGGATACAGACGGCAAATGGAAGATGAAAGGTTTTGTTCTCCCGGACAGAAAAATTGCGGATATATTTATGGGTCAGGATGATGATAGTTCAGCCCTTCAAAAAGAGAAAACCATAACCGACATAGAAGATTGGGACAAACTTGAATTTACAGGTGTAGGCAGTGCACAGATCAAGCAGTATCTCACCGCATTTTTAAACGGAAATGCAAAAGAGCTTGCCGCTCTCAGCAGAGCTTCGGACGAATCAGTTTTTGACGAATATTCAAAGCTGGACATAATAAACTATTCAATAAGCAAGGTATATTTGGATGACCAGGCAAGGATACGCATAGATTATTCGACCGGTGACAGCACGTTAGCCTCTCCAAAGGCCGCTGCCGGCAAACACAGCCAATATGTTTTGGCAGGTCAAAACGGCATATATCTTTCCGATGCAGACAACACCGAGCAAACCGAAATAGAAAAATTCCTTTCGGATTACTTCTCATCAACTCTCAGTCACGAAATATTCAATTGCTCAGACCTCAGCTACAGCCAGAATCTCGCTCTCACCGAATTTTTCATCAAGCGTCTGGGGGGCTATAACGTAAGTGAAAACAGCATCACAGGGCTTGCATACATCATTTTCGGTACTCATTCATTTACTCCCTCAGAGGAGCTGAGGGGGGATGACGGAAGCTTTTCGCTATCCGGGAATGCCCGTGCAGAGCTTGGTTTCGAGATCATAAGCGAAAGCACATTCACAGACGAGATAAACATAACGGTGCAGTTCTATGCAGACAAATCAAAGCTGATACCCGCCTTCAGCATAGATTATCAGCTTCGTCAAAACGGAGCGGACTATGAGTTTGTCGGTTTCTACAAATCCGAAGATTTCGGGTTTAAAGTATATAAAATCACTTGATAAGGAACTTATATGTATAACGATATTCTTTTCGACCTTGACGGAACTCTGACTGATTCAGGGCGCGGCATTACAAATTCAGTGGCATATGCTCTCGACAAATACGGGATTTCCTATAAAAGCAAAAAGGAACTGGAGTGTTTTATCGGTCCGCCTCTTGCCCAGACCTTTTCTTCAAAGTTTTCTATTTCAAAAGAGGAAGGAGAGCATTTAGTATCCCTTTACAGAGAATATTACAGCGTTAAAGGAATATACGAAAACGATATTTATGAGGGCATACCCGCTCTTCTGGAAGCTTTGAAGGAAAAAGGAAAACGCATAATACTCGCAACCTCAAAGCCTGAGTTTTACGCAAAGAAAATATTGGAACATTTTAAGCTTGCCCGGTATTTTGACGATATATGCGGAGCCACAATGACCGAAGAGAGAACAAAAAAGGATGAGGTCATAAGCTATGCGCTGGATAGAAACGGCATAACGGAGCTTTGCAGTGCAGTTATGATAGGTGACAGAGAATATGACATTCTGGGAGCAAGAGCTATGGGTATCAACTCTATAGGCGTCCTTTTCGGATACGGAAGCCTTGAAGAGCTCAAAAATGCAGGAGCAACTCACATTGCAGAAAAGGTTGAAGATATACTGAAATTCATTTAAAAACACGGCTGAGATGCTTTGGTGCATCTCAGCCGAGTTTTTTATTAAACAGAAAACAGCCCGTCGCCGTCAATAGCTTCATATATCATATTTCTTATGCAGGGATGAGCACGCTCATAAAGATATCTGCTTCCCCTCACATGAGTTGTTAAAAACACCGAAAGCTTTTTTGTGGGGTCAATGAGCGCATATGAGCAAGCTGCGCCGTCCCAGCCGAATTCACCCTTTGAGCTCTTAGCAAGAGAGGCCAGGGGATTCATCATAACTCGTCCGCAAAGCCCATAGCCATAGCCATACCATCTTGGTGACTGAATATAGGTCCTGAACTGAGCCTCGGTTTTAAGGTGATTGACCATAAGCGATGCAACTGTTTCTTCTTTCAGCAAGCGGTAACCATTTTCAGCAACACCGCCGTTTGCAACAGCATCGATTATCTTTGAATAATCGCTGAGATTTGAAAAAAGACCCGCTCCGCCGCTTTCATATTCTTCGCTGAGACAATAGGCATTGTCAGACTCTTTGACAGTTGACTTGTTAAATATGGAATCATAATTATACTGGGCTGTCATTCTCTTTTCCTGCTCAGGTGAAAGATGAAAGCCCATATTTTTAATACCCAGGGGAGTGAACATTATTTCGTCAAGATATTCTCCAAATTTCATGCCCGTCACCACCTCGATAACAGCCGCAAGCACATCATGGCAAAGACTGTATCTGTAATTCGTGCCGGGTTCAAATTCAAGAGGACGGTTTGCAAGAACAGAAACCAGCTCTCTTGTGCTCTTAAGTCCATTTTTCTTAGCCTCGGCAAAATCAGGAGTTCCGAAATCATATGTAAATCCTGCGCTCATAGTAATAAGATCAAGAATAGTGATTTTATTTTTTGCCGGAACGGGACCTTCAGGAGTTTTTACGAGCATATTGCCAAATTCGGGCAAATACATATCAAGAGTGTCATAAAGTCCAAGCCTTCCCTCCTCGATAAGTCTGTTGGCCGCAAGGCACGTGATGACCTTTGTGCAGGAAAAAAGCCAATAAAGATGTTCATCGCAGAGCTTGACCTTTTTTTCTGCGTCTGCATAACCCATAAAATGACGCAGAACTATGTCATGCCCCTGTCTTATCTCTATACCGCAAAGATTTATATCCACATTCTCAAGCGAATCTATAAAGTCCCTCACCTTGCTGAAATCAGCCATTTTTCAAACCAACCTTTCTGTCTTGCTAAAGGCAATATTCTGTAAACTGCAAAATATGTAATACCGCAAAGCACTGCGGCAAAAACAACATCAATTATAGAATGTTGTTTTAAAAACACCGTGGAAACGCAAACAAGAAAAAGAGAAACAACCCAAAATATCTTCCACCCCAAGCTTTGCATACCCTTGGCATACCAGCCGGCAAAAAATGTAGCCGCCATTCCGAGAACATGAATAGATGGACAAACATTTGTGTTTGTATCAAATTCATAAAGGCCTCGCACAGCCAAAGCAAAAATATTGTTTCTCGTTATCTCCGGCCTTAAATTTTGACAAGTGGGCCATACAAGATAGATAATTATTGTCACCGAATAGGATATGATAATAAAATACATATACCTTTTAAAGTTTTTGATATCAAAAACGCCAAGATATATCAGCATCCCCACAATAAACAAAAACCAAGCCCAATAAGGAACAATAAAGAGCTCATTAAAGGGGATCATATTATCAATAGAGCAGCTAATGCTCGCATAGTGCGTGCGCGGTATCAGCTTTTCAACAGCAAAAAACATAAATCCGTACACGGGCCAGAAGAGAAGCAACAGCAGATGCGAAAATTCGCTGCTTCTAAGCTTTGAAAATCGAAATTTTCTGTAATCCAATTCAGCTTTTATCATTTTTTTCGTAATCCTCATAAACACATGAATAAATAATTTCTGCAGAACAGCAGTTAAAATCTTTAGCCAGCCTATCCGTTATTTCAGAAAGTTTTTCAGGCTTTGACAAAAGCTCCACCGTCTTATCCACAAGATCCAAGGCATCTGCGGCCCGCAAAATATATTCCTTTTCGGATAGAAAATCCAAATTTCTGGTTTCGCATCCGGGCACGGCATTAAAGCAAAGGAGCGGCAAATGCTTTACCATAGCCTCACTTGAGCTAAGCCCCCCCGGCTTGCCTATCATAATATCCGAAGCATCCATAAGCAAAGGAATATTATCTGCAAAGCCACAAACTTTCAGTCTTTCACCCGCAAGAGGCAAAAGTGATTCATACAGCTTTTTGTTGCTCCCGCAAACAACAGTGAGAGTAGTATCCTGAGCCATTTTTTCAAGAAGCCGCTGCGCAATAAGCTCCATAGGCCCTGCGCCCATACTTCCGCTCATAAAAAGAATATTCTTTCCGTTTTCATCAAGTCCCACTTCTCGCTTCGCCCGGACCTTCGACAAACGCTCATAAAATGCTTTTCTCACAGGTATACCGCTCTCAAGCAGCCTATCTTCTTCCATTCCCCTATCAGCAAATTCTTTTTTTAAACCTACGGGGATAAAATATCTGTCCATTTTCTGCATATCCACACCGGGACTGCAGGTGTAATCGGTAGCCACAAAATACATTTTGATATCAGGAAAATATTTTTTTCTTATTTCTGTAAGCGTAAGAGCCGCAAAAACATGAACAGCGATAACCGAATCGTATTTACTTGCAGCTATGAATTTATAAAGCTCATCTGCCCCACGGGCACTTGCAAGATATAAAATTTTGGTGCTGTGATTTTCTTCAAATTTATAGCCTGCGCCAAAAAGATTTGGCAAATGTCTGTAAACAAAAACATGGCCTTTGCTTATTGCTTGTGAAACCTTTTTTGAAAAAAGCTCAAGAGCATTAAAAACATCACATTTGCTGCCATGAGCCTCAAAGCTTTCTTTTATTGCAGCCGCCGCAGAATTATGGCCTCCGCCCGTGTTACACGAGAGTATCAACACCTTCATCAGCTGTTTCCTCCTCATATTCCATAGCAACACGCTTCAACTGCCTTTTATAAAGCCTGACAAGCTTAGGACGATTATAGCGCTGAATAATAATAAAAGGAATATTCCCAATTACATACATAAACATAAAGAGAACTCCGCAAGCTCCGCCAACGATAAAGAAAAGCACCGGAGACGAAAAGACAAGCAGCCAATGAATAAGCTCTGCAAGGCAGGTTTCATTTATATATTTCAAAATGTACTCAGGTCTCATATTGGCGTCAAGCTTTTTTTGAAACATATATGGAATGATCTTACTCATATCAGGCATCTTTGCCATCCAGCGAGAAACGCCGAGCTTGTTATAAAGTCTCCCACCTCTCTCCCATTCAAAATCCGAAAAAGGAAAGGCGCTGTGGTCGAAGCATTTTTTGGATATTGAAATTCCAAGCAAATGAGCAAGTATGCCTGCTATGACCACAAATCTAATACCAATTCGCAAATCACTAAGAAACATACTATTCCCCCGATCTTCTATTATGTATTCCTATTTTATAACAAAAAAATCAAGCGAACATCAATAATGTATGTTTTTTATTATATCTCAATTCCTTTATACCATTATTTATTCATTTCCGATAAAGGCTTTACAGTGTCCGTCCAATGAACGGCAAGAGAAAGCCACGTACCGAGATGCTCAAAGTATTTTCCTCTTTGCCTCCGGAGTTGCCGGAGACATACCGTGCCGGCCTTCGGGATATACATGAAGCTCAAAGGGAAGGATCATACAATATATTACCACACAAACAAGCTTTTTTCAAGTGTTTTTTCAGTTACTATTGAAAAAAAATGTATTTTGTGATAATATATTTCTGTATGTAATATAAAAACAGATCAAAGCAGGTTGAAAAATGGATAAATATAAAAAATTAGTTTCAAACACCGCAATACTGAGCCTTGGCACCTTGGCTTCAAAAATACTCGTATATCTTCTTCTCCCTCTTTATACAGGTTGTCTCTCTCCCGAGCAATACAGCACCGCCGACCTTATAACTCAAACCGCAAACCTTCTTTTGCCTATTCTTGCTCTCGGCATGGTTGACGGAATATTCAGATTTGCTATCGACAGCAGTGAAAAGGGCGGCAAAGAAAAGGTGTTTTGCGTCAGCACCTATATGATCCTTGCAGGCTCTGCTGCCGCACTTGCGCTTATACCCCTTCTGAGCCTGACCGGATTTTTTCAAGGCTATTCTTGGCTGATACCTCTCTATGTTATAGCATCAAATTTTCATCTATCGGCAGCACATTTCATAAGAGGATGCGGCAAGACAGGACTTTTCGCCCTTCAAGGTATAATTGGAACAGCCATAGTCATCGCTTTGAATCTTCTTTTTCTCCCCCTTCTTGATATGGGAATACTTGGATATGTTCTTTCGATAGTTATATCCGATGCAGTCCTGACTCTTGTTTTATATATTAAGGAAGGCTTATTTAAATATCTGCATCCTCAAAATTTCGACCGAGAAATTTTGAAAAAGATGATAAAATACAGTGCGCCAATGATACCAACCACTATATTTTGGTGGATAACAAATGTTGCCGACAGGTATATGATCGCATATTTTGACGGCGACTATATAAACGGACTTTACGCTGTTGCCTTTAAAGTGCCCACAGTGCTTATACTCATTTCAGGGATCTTCAGTGAGGCGTGGCAGTATTCTGCCGTGACCGACGGGTGTGACGAGAACAGATATGATTTCTTTTCAAAGGTTTTTGACTCATTTCAATCTGTTGTATTTCTTGCCGCATCCTCGCTCATACTGCTTGCCAAGGTCTTTACAAAACTGCTTTTGGCAGACACATATAGCGATGCCTGGAGATATATGCCCATTCTCATCGCCGCAACTGTGTTTTCAAGCCTTGTGACATTTATGTCAAGCGTCTATGTCAAGCACAAAAAATCGGTAAACTCCTTCATAACGGCAATGATAGGAGCCGCAAGCAATATATTGCTCAATTTCCTGCTCATTCCAATACTCAGCGCACAGGGAGCGGCACTTGCAACTCTTGCCTGCTATGTGATAGTTTATATCATCCGCGCAATAGACACGCAAAGATATGAAAAATTTAATACAAAGCCCGTGATAATGATATTGAATTCTTCCGTCATAGCCTTTCAGTGTTTCACAATGCTTGCGGAGTTTAAAGCTTGGTGGATCTGCGGAACACTTTCAGTGCTTGCACTTGGGATAATAAACTTCAAACCGCTTATTTCCTCTGCAAAAAAAGTGCTCGGAAGTGTCGTCGCAAAAATTCGCAGATAATTTTTCAAAAAAATCAAAATATTTTCAAAAAGCCCTTGCAAAACATAAAATTGTATGATATAATACACTCGTTATGCGCATTTTGCATACAGACTAAAGGGTGGTCCTCTGCCTCGCTCGGCACGAACATCCGGATTATAAGGAGGAGCCAAAATGGATCTTATTAAGGCTTTTACAAATGAGCAGCTGAAGGAGACAGCACCTGTTCTCAATATCGGTGACACTGTCAGAATTCACAACAAAATCGTTGAGGGTACAAAAGAGAGAATCCAGATGTTTGAGGGAACTATCATCTCAAAGCACGGTGGCGGAATCTCCGAGACCTTCACAGTTAGACGTATTTCCTACGGTGTTGGCGTTGAAAAGACCTTCCCTGTACATTCTCCAAATGTAGTTAAGGTTGACATCATCCGCTCCGGTAAGGTTAGACGTGCTAAGCTTTACTACATCCGCAAGAGAGTTGGTAAGGCATCCAAGGTTAAGGAACAAATCGTTTAATTTTGGCGAAAAAGAAGAAGCTCGGCAGCAGCCGGGCTTTTTCTTTTTATAAAAACAAACTCAGTTATTAAACGCATTTATACATTTATCCACATAATCTTGACAAAGCAAATATATTATGTTAAACTATAGATAATAAATTCCGAAAGGGTGCCATTTTCAATATGAAAAACAAAAAAATTTTGAATTTGATATCGGCAACTGTTATCTTTGCGGCCCTTGCGTTTCTTTTTGCCGTCAGTGCAATAGGAAACAGCAATGATATCTATACTCCTCTTGAAGCATTAGAGGCCCTGGAGCTGATTCCCGATATGGAAAATGATGATAAAATATCGAGAATCGATGCCCTCTCTGCCCTGCTTTCAATTATGGGTGAACAAAGCAATGCGTCCGGCTTTAAAGGTACCCCTTGCTTTTCTGACACAAAAGATCCAATTGCTTCATATGCGCATGTAATGGGCATAATCCACGGAGACGATGTTGGCTTCTTTTCTCCAAACAGATATGTAAACGCCGCCGAAATGCTGACTATGTGCCTGCGTGCGCTTGGCGAAAACGACATAACAAATGAAAATGTTTACGATCTGGCACTGTCAAATGAGCTGTATACATATACGGATGATGATAATCTTTTTTTCTATCTGACAGCCGAAAAAATGGGTGAGATGCTTTGGAATATGATGCTACAGACTCCGAAAAGCTCAAATATCTCATATGCGGAGCGACTCATAGAGCTTGCCATTATCGACAGCGATCTTTTTACAGAGATAACTGAACATGTGGAGTACACTTTTGGAGATGTAACTCGGGCATCAACAGGCTGTATTGACAGGATTATTATTGAAACAGAAACAGTAACTGACGATGCAACAACCGAACCGCCTGTAAGTGAAGATACTACAAAGCCATCCCCCTCAACAACCACAAAGGAGAATGAAGACTGGAGCCCCATTTGGCGTCCGAAATAATTATATTGATGACACTTTGTAACCCGCCGCAAAGCCTGTTACAAAGTGTTATTTTTTTAGAAGCTATTGCAAAACGGTAAAAAATAGTGTATCATATTATATGCAAAACTATAAATGGAGGTATCCCCTGCCGTGAATCATAATGAATTGAGCGAAATGGTGACTGCAGCCCTAACAAAAAGAGCACTTCACTCCTCAGAGATCCCCGCAATTGATCTCTATCTGGATCAAATACTAACCCTTGTGGCAGACAAAGCTGAAAGTGGTGCAAAGGGATCTCCCCTCACAAAGACCATGATAAACAACTATAGCAAAGACGGCCTGCTGAAGCCGCTCAAAGGCAAGAAATACACCAAAGAACATATCGTTCAAATAATGATCATCTACTATATGAAAGGTATTCTTTCTATTGGTGATATCAAGCGAGTGTTTGACGGAATATATTCCGACCCAAATTTTTCAGGAGAAGATCTTATAAAGTCATACGACCGTTTTCTCAATATGAGGTCAAAAGAGGAAGAACTTTGCCGGAACGTGATCGAATTTGTGACAGAAAAAGCAGAGCTTGATCCGGAAAAAGCAGATGAATTTCTCATTATACTCATGTCTCTGGTTTCATTTTGCGATGCACTGAAAAGCACCGCACTTGAAATGATATTGGCAAAATATAGGCCCGAGGAAAGTTCGGAAAAACAAAAGGATAAAAAGAACAGAAAATCTGCCGAGAAAAAACAAGGTAAGGATAACGAATAACAGATTTTCTATCTCGAAATACGGAGGTCTTATATATGGAAAAAGTTTGCACAAGTCGTTTTCTGCTCTCTTCCTTTTCTTCAACACATTCACTATACCCTCAGAAGCATCTTTGCGATGCCTCAAGCGGGAAACAAAAAACAAGCATATCCTATATTGTTCGAGGCTGTGCCGAGATCAAAAGTGCCGGCATACAGATCCTTGCAAAGGAAGGAGATCTGCTGTATCTGCCTGACGGAGTTAAATACACCACGGCTTGGCAGGGAGCCCCGGATGTAGAATATTACAGCGTTCACTTTGATTTTTCTCATCTGAGGGAAACAAGAATGGACAGGGCTTTTGTAATTCAGGCAATAAAAAAAGAATCAATCGGAGATGTAAAAGAGCTTTTTCGGCTCACATATGAATATTATGAAAAGGATAACGAAGCACGATTGCTTTCGCTGTCAAATTTTTATTTGCTTTGGAGCAAGATACTTCCCCTCCTAAACACAAATAAAAAGCTGGATTTCTCTCAGCCGATCTCGAGAGCACTTGAATTTATCGAAGCAGAATATCTGAAGAATTTTTCAGTTGCAGAGCTTGCAAAGCACTGTCATCTTTCTGAATCAAGACTCTATCATAAATTTCAAGAAGAAATGCACTGCTCTCCCATACATTACAGAAACAACCTGAGAATACAAAAAGCCATTGAATATCTCAAAGATGGCAGCTATACTGTCGGCGAAATCAGCGATAAGCTCAGCTTTAACTCTTCTATATACTTCAGAAAGATATTCAAGCAGATAACAGGCACTTCACCAATGGAATATAAAAGGATGTGGAAAAACAAAAGCTAAATCCTTGAATTGCCCGTTTCCCAAAATGCTAAAAAATAATCCAAAAAAATTTTGTCGATAATAAAATGTTGCGTAAAGCTTAAAAATCTAAAAAAGGGGTTGACAAAAGTAAAAAGCTGTGATATAATCTTAATACGAACTGAGATGGACGTATCTCAGTGGCGTGCTTAAGATTGGTTTCGCCGGAATGGCGGAATTGGCAGACGCCCGGGACTTAAAATCCCGTGATACGTGAGTATCGTACCGGTTCGACCCCGGCTTCCGGCACCAAGAAGCACGGGCAAAGTTAATATCGCGGGGTAGAGCAGCTTGGTAGCTCGTCGGGCTCATAACCCGGAGGTCATGAGGTTCAAATCCCATCCCCGCAACCATAAAGAGGCTATAAAAAAGATATAGCCACAAAAAACCTCGATTTTCTCGAGGTTTTTTGCTG
>JAZNCT010000058.1:0-7283 GCA_045587665.1 Eubacteriales bacterium | reverse complement strand
AAAAACTGTTTCGAAAAAAAAAAAAAAAAAGGCACCCCAAAAGTTATAACTTTTGGGTTGCATTTTATTTTAACCGGTGATTTTTTATCTATAGTATACATAATGAACCGTAATCGTTCTTTCCACACCGCCGTGTTCAAGATCCACACCGGTGAGGACTGCTCCGTCTCCGGAAAGCAGCTCCCAAGCCCTCAGCTCTGCAGCAGGGGTCCTGAAAATAACTTTGGATGAAGCAAAAACGATAAATTCACCGTTTCTGATACTGAATGCACCGCTCTTTCCGATGACCTCTTCAACGTCATTTCTGCGCTCGGTTACATATCTTATCAGCTTTTTGCTTATCATTTCAGCCATTTCGAGCCTGAATTTTTTAGAATCCTCTTTTTTTCTTCCAAAAAGTCCCATAATAAAGCCTCCTCAGAGATAAAGCTTTGCAAGACCGCCTTCGCCTGTTTCACGATAGATTTTAGAAAGATCTCTTCCTGTTTCATACATTGTCTTAACTATAAGGTCAAATGATATCTTTCTGGTGTCGGTCAGAAAATTGGCAAGGTTCACAGCATTTATAGCCCTCATTGCCGCAACAGCGTTTCTCTCTATGCAGGGGATCTGAACAAGCCCCTTGATAGGGTCACAGGTCAACCCCAAATGATGCTCAATAGCTATCTCCGCCGCATATTCTATCTGAGATATCTCCATATCGTATATCTCAGCAAGGGCGGCCGCCGCCATTGCACAGGCACTTCCTATCTCAGCCTGACAGCCACATTCGGCACCGCTTATCGAAGCATTTGTTTTAATAAGGTTTCCCACTATTCCTGCTGTTGCAAGTGCGTGGAGAACTGTATCTGTATCAAGCTGTTTTCTCTCTGTTATATAGCGCAAAACAGCAGGAAGAACACCGCTTGAGCCGCAGGTAGGAGCAGTTACAACCACTTCACCTGCCGCATTTTGCTCGCTGACCGCAAAGGCATAGGAACAAACAAGGCGGTTCTGTCTTGTTTCGGCACTTTCGTCCATGTGACGCTGGTTATAGAGATATTTTGCTTTTCTCAAAACACCGAGCCCGCCAAAAAGCTCACCGTCCATTCGGAGACCCGCCTCAATGGATCTTTGCATAGTGTTCCATATCCCGCGAAGATATGGCCATATCTCCTTGCCCTCGCTAAGCTCTGCATATTGCCAAAGCCTGAGCTTGTTTTTTTCGCAATATTCTGCTATATCCTTAAATTTATCGAGACTGTAAATCTTTTCGGCATCGTGATCAGCCCTGCCAACAATGCGAACAGCTCCGCCGCCAACAGAAAGCACTGTCCATGCCCCCACATTGACACCGTCCTTTAAGGCGCAAAGCTTCATTGTGTTAGGATGTGGCAGATCACTTTCTGTCTTATTAAACTTTATTACCGCTTCAATGGGGCTAAAGGCTCTTTTTATAACATAGTCGGTTCGGTGTCCAACCCCTGTCAGTGCAAGAGAGCCATATAAAGTGACTTCATATCTATCTGCATCAGGATATTCTTTTTTAAAAAGCAGCGCCGCCTTTTCAGGGCCCATAGAATGAGAGCTTGAGGGGCCTGAGCCTATGCGGTAAAGCTCCTTTATTGATTCCATACCATTACCCGAGGAAGGCTTGTTCACTTTATTTTCAACTGCCTTGAGCAGATCGTCCACCAGAACGCCAAGCACATCGGCAATATTCCCCAAGGTGTCAACAGTGGGGTAGGCCTCGCCTCTCTCCCATTTTGAAACAGCACGGTTCGAGACACCAAGCCTCTCTCCCAGTTCTTTTTGAGAAAATCCCCGATCTGTTCTGAACTTCTTAAGTCTGTCGGCAAAATCCCATCTATCCATTATAAATTCCTTTTTATAAAAATAAAATTGCAGTTGCAAACATTTTCAGTCAAAGCTGCGCTTTTCGGGCGAAAGAGCAAAAACTACCGCATTAAATACAAGCAGCACAGCTATGTATACCAGCATCTGCCAAACAATTGTGATATTGAAAACTCCGTTCAAATAATAATAGGGGGGACAAAGCACCTGAAGCGGTCTTAAAAAACCAAAATTAAAGAAAACAGGACACACCACTATCATTCCTATGATCATAATCGGAGTTATTGCACAAAGCACGCCAAGTTTTGGACACAAACGTTCTATCGCTATGCAGAAAAGCGCAGAAGCAAGTGCAAATAAAAGCATTACCCCTATCTCTCTGTATATATTCACCGTAACCCCGGCAAAATACAGAGAAAAAACAAGCACTGCACCAACATCAACTATGGGTGCAAGATGATAACCAAGCGAAAAAAGCAGCTGATATTTTTTTGGAACACGCACAAACAGCCCCTTCTCTTCATCGAGCTTATAAAACATAGAAACTGCCAGACCCGTTAAAAGAACCATAACCGAAAGTATTCCTCTGAGGGGAGCTGTCAGATACTGTGTCCCTGAATCCGATGCGTCTCCGCCATCGGCGTAGGCAATGTCAAAGAGATCCTCGCCACCGGGCATCACCGAATCATAATATTCCTTTAAAACAGCCTCGTCAACACCCTCTATTATCTCGTCCTCTACATACGCAAGATAAAGCTCATATGAAACATAAGGATATATCACACCGCAAAGCTTTTCTCTTGCCAGCATAAGGGTCACTTCGTCCTCACGCTGAATAACCTTAACAAGCGAATTTCTCGAAACCTGTTTTTTTGCAAATTTGGCACTCAGCTTGTCAAAATCCTTTCTGAATATCCATGCGGCATCGGCTTTTCCGCTTTTAACAGCTTTCTCTGCCGTCTCAGGATCAGAAATAACATATTGCAATACATCCTCAGATCCCATAAGGGTTTCAAATATCTGAGAAACCTTTTCGTTTTCCTCCTCCGTGGCAAGGTGCACCTTTAAAACTCCGCTGTCCATGCCTGCCACAAGGCCAAGCAAAGCTCCGATGAGGGGTATCAGTAAAAGCAAAACAAGAAATGAGGGACGCAGAAAAAGTCTCTTGTGAAAAATATGTAGCCAGGAAAATGCAATTCTCAATCTTTTCATATGGCATCCCCCTTAGCTTTCTTTATTTTCATGTATCTCAAAACTGCTGAAGCCGCCAAAAAAACCACCAGATATATAATAATGATCTTCAGCTGCTCTATAGCATCCTCACCCGTAAGTGTTTTGTTCAAAAGCACCCTGATAACGCCTGTGGGCAGATAATCCGCCGCCCTTTGAACAGCCTGTGGGAAGAAATATATGGGATAAAGACAGCCTGAAAAATAGGCAAGTCCAACAGCCGCCAGAAACTGAGCAAGCACCGAGGCTGTTATGCCCTCTGTTATTTCATATATCAAAAACTGCATTGCTGCAAGCATCAGGAATGAAATGATAACACGCAAAACAAAAGAAGTATGCAGGTTTTGACCTATGATCATGCTCAGCTCTTCGCCAAGAAAACGCTTCAGCAGATAAACAAAAGTTAAGACCGAGATCGAGCCTACAAAAGCAAAAGGAATATATTCCCCTATTATCTGTGGCACCGCACCAAAACGCTTTGACGCCAGCATAATTCCAAGTGAATGTTCTTTTTTTGCAAAAACGGGCGCAAAACCGATACACATAAAAAGCAAAAAGAATATAAGAACTCCGACAAAAACAGAAGCTCCAAAGCTTATGCCGCCAATTGGACCGAGAAGCTCCATTCTGTACATTTTTGATCTTGAAAGTATCAGATCTATAAATTCAAAGCTGCTGTCGTTTGCCGCTTCACCGTAGCTTATGTCCTTTGTCATTTCATCTGCAACATTTCCTGCAGCATATATACCCTTTTGAGAAGCGACCAGAATTATCGAAATTACTTCAAGTATCTCATCCTTGATTATAGTTGTCAGTCCTATTGCACCGGGAGAGGAAACATATGTCAGCTTTCCGATATCCCCATAATAGGCGTCGAGAAGGAAGCCCTCGGGAATGACCACATATGCAGAAAGTGCCCCTGCCTCAAGCTTCTTTCTGGCTTCGCTCTCCTCCATATATACAACATTTATGGAAAACCTGGAGGTATCAAAATTTTTAAGTGCGACAACGCCAAGCTCCAGATATGAATCTGAGGGATCACCTACTATGGCAACCTCAAATTTCGCTTTGCTCTCCGCTTCTTTTTGCATAACTGCATTAAACGCTATGTAGATACAGCAAAAAAGAACAAGTGAAAGCGCCAAAACAGCCGGCAGCGCACGCACAAATCTTTTTAATTGGAGAAAAATATAAACGATCCTTTTCATCAGAACTTCTCCGTAAGAGCCTTTATATCGCCCTCAAAATCAGCTTCATTTATAACGCCGTCTTTTATTATGAAAAGCTTGTCACATATTTCAAGCTCTCGCTCATCGTGGGTTGTGAGAAGAATGATGCCGCCATTATCCTTATGCTTTTGAAGATATTCTCTTATCTGCTCTTTGCATATCAGGTCAAGTGCGGCAGTTGGCTCATCCAGCAAAAGCACGTGTGGCTTGCGGGCAACAGAGCAGCCGATAGAGAGCCGCTTTTTCATTCCACCGGACATTTTGCGAACGGGGACCTTTAAAAATTCATCTATTCCCAACATTTTAAGGGTTCCGCAGGAAAGCTCCTCCTTCATCTCCCGTTTGCCATACCAAAGGCAAAGGTTGTCATAAGCGGTAAGCTCATCAAGAAGAGGCGTGCCCTGGGGGACATAACCAATAAGCTCCGAACGTTTCTTTTTGTTTTTGAAAAGATCTATTTCATCGGCAAAAAGCGTGCCGCAGTTTGCATTCCTCACCCCGGCAATGATAGAAAGCAGCGTTGACTTTCCGCATCCGTTTCCGCCAAGTATTCCAACACATTCCCCGTCCTTCACGCTAAAAGAAACATCACTCAGTATTTGCTTTCTTCCGTATTTTTTGCAAATGTTTTCTACCTTAATTACCATTTTATCTCCAAAAATGGGCATCGGCTCAGCGAATGTCGCCCCAGGCCGATGCCCAATAAAAATCAGTATTTAATTATCCAAGCTGAGCCGCAAGCTCTTCAACTATCTCAACATACTCGCTTGGCAGAGGTGAATCCTCAAGTCTGTCAACAAGAACGTCAAGGTCAAGATATTTAACAAGCTCTTCGGGATCTGCGTTTTCATCAATCATGAAGTAGTCGCCGGGCACCTTAACAGAAGACGTCTTTCCTTCCTTGCTCTCAAGAGCAACCTTCACGAAATAATCATTTCCGTCAACAAGACCAAGTTCGATCTTGCCGCCCTTTGCAGAAGTATCTATAGAAAGTCTCAGATCATAGTTTGCAAGCAGATTTGCGCCAACGCCGCCTGCACCCATTTCTTCAAGAAGCTCGCCAAGCTTGATATTAAAGGTTCCGGAAAGATAGCCGTCCTCAAGCTTGCCAAGATCAAGATCACTGATCTCGATAGCAAAGTATTCATCGCCATAGCTGATGAGCTTTGCATCGCCGCTGAACTTGTTGCTCTTTACAGTACCCTCACCAAGAAGCTCAACTTCTTCGCCTGCAACAAGTGTAAATGCGCAATTGCTGCCGTCTGTAACAGAACCGAAGAACACAATCTCTTCACCGTCAACTATAATTGCTCTGCCAAGAACATTGTTCTTTTCATCAACATAGTCCTTTAAAGTGAGAAGAACCTCTTCGTCATCCGCCTCAACATCCTCAAGCTCATCTATAGCATCTTCAAGGCTTTCAACAAACTCGCTGTAGATCTCGTCGCTGTCATAGTAGGAGTAACCGTCGATCATTGCACTGTATTCGTCCATCCAATCAACAAATCCAACTATAACTTCCTCAAGATCCTTGTCGTCTGCAGCCTCCTCCATAATAGCAAGAGCTATATTCTGGAGATCGGCCTCGGTAACAGCAAATTCAAGAACTGTGCAATCCTTTTCGATATCGCCGATAGAAATAGTATCTTCGTCGCTTTCAACAGTTTCGATATTGTCAACAATAATACCTATGTATCTTTCAAGCATATCGGAAAGAACATCTGCCTCGGGAAGAGCAGGAGTTGAAATCGACATCATCTCCTCAAGCATTGAGAAGTCAACGCCCATTTCTGTGCCCATATCCATAGCAACATATTTTGTGAGTATCTGAGGAACAGACATATATATCATTGCTTCGCCAAAATCAATAACAGCATCAATATCCGCTATTTTAGTTCCGCCAAGGCTGAGACCCATTACCATTCCCATAACATCGCCGTCAAGGGATACCTCATAATCAAGGCCTGCCTTCTTGAGCCATGAAAGATCCATGTCTGCAAGCGAACTGAGAAGTTCGAGTGCATCATCAGAGAGCTCTACTTTCAGGGAAACATTTGAAGAAATGGCCTTGTCCTTGGAAGCTACCATAGAACTGAGTGTCTTGTCATAAAAAGACGTTACTTTATCGGCAAAGCCGGTAAGTGACTTTTCTTCAACGTGCTGCATAAACTCTGCATCATCGTCAAATGTGAGAACCTCTTCTTCGTCCTCACCCTCGTCATCGTCATCGTCATCGTCCTTATCCTTGTCCTTTTTGCCGCCCTCGTCATCATCTGCGTCTTCAACTTCGTCGTCATTGTCCACATCCTCAGCTTCGCCGCAAGAACCGAGTGCAAATGTAAGCACCAGCATGAGCGCCAGCAAGAGAGCGAGCAAACCTTTTTTGCTGAAATTCATAACAAAAACTCCTTTTTAAAATTTATATACGCATCCCCGGATGAGGATACGATCTCATTTATAATTATAGTACACATTAACCCATTTGTCAATAGATTTCAGCCAAATAAAGTCCATTGTGCTTGAAAAGGATCTATCAATCATGTTATTTACCCTTCTCAAAGACGTATCTGCGAACGGTGCATCAAACAATACCCACAATACGCTTTATTCTCTGCGCACGCAATATCAAATGCAAGGCATTTGAGGGGTTCAAGCCGGTTCGGATACTCCAAATAAAGAAACAGGGTGGACTAATGTCCACCCTGTTTCTTTATTTGGAGCGGATTACGGGGCTCGAACCCGCCACCTCGACCTTGGCAAGGTCGCGCTCTACCAAATGAGCTAAATCCGCATATTATGCAAGCGATATGTAATCTCTTTTGCTTAGCTTTTCTTTGTAAGAAAAGTAAATGGCGACCCGAAGGGGACTCGAACCCCTGACCTCTAGCGTGACAGGCTAGCGTTCTAACCAACTGAACTACCGGGCCAACATGGTGGGAACAATAGGGCTCGAACCTATGACCCTCTGCTTGTAAGGCAGATGCTCTCCCA
>JAZNCT010000057.1:0-5442 GCA_045587665.1 Eubacteriales bacterium | reverse complement strand
ACTTTCTCTGTGACGTCGCTGCCCTTCTTGAAGCCAACAGCATAGATCTCGGATTCAAGCTCGATAGCCTCAACGATTGCGAGGTCAGCGTAGTCGCCCTCTCCGCAGAGATTCTGTGCGAGAATGATGTCAACAACGATAAAGTCAACAGCGCCTGCCTTGAGCTCGGTGAAAGCCTTTACCTGAGCGGGAGTTGTGGCGATCTTATCTTCATCGGTAACAGTCTTAGCATAAGCCGCGCCGGCACTTCCGTCCTCAACACAAGCCTTCTTGCCGTTGAGAGCCTCAACGTTGGGGTAGTCAGCTACGGCGTCCTTCTTAACAACGATGCACTGCTGGTTGAGCATGTATCCGTAAGAGAAGTCAACGAGATCGCTTCTCTTAACTTCGTTACCTGCCGCGTCTGTATCTGTGGAGTTAGCGGTAAAGCCGTTCCAGATGCAGTCGATCGCGCCGGAGTTAAGCTCATTGTACTTCTGACCCCAGTCGATTTCCTGGAACTTAACTTCCATACCGATGATCTTACCAACTTCCATAGCAAACTCGGACTCAAATCCGGTCCAGTTGCCGTTTTCATCAAGCTCGTTCATATTTTCAAAGATGGTAACACCGCAAGTAAGTACGTTATCGTCCTTTGCACAAGCGCTGAATGTCAGCAAACACATTATGGCAACAAGCGCCAAACAAATAATCTTTTTCATAAAGTTCCTCCCGCCGCATCTTTTGCGGCACATAATAATGTTTTATTGCTTTACCACAGTAAAGTAATAATATAATAACACACTTTTTCGCTTTTGTCAATACTTTATTGAATTATATTCAAATTTATTAAAAAATAAATGTAAATTGAATTTATCTATTGAAAAAAGCATAAATATATTATATAATATAAGTGTAAAAATTTTTAAGGAAGGGCGAGATAACCATGAATTTTAAAGACGTATATAAGTATTGGCTTGAAAGTCCGTACGTTGATGAAGAAACCAAGCGCGAGCTTTATTCCATAAGGGATAATGAAAAAGAGATAGAGGAGCGCTTTTCGGCTGAAATAGAGTTTGGAACTGCGGGCCTTCGCGGAATACTCAGCGCCGGTACAAACAGAATAAACAAATATATAGTAAGAAAAGTAACACAAGGGTACGCTGATTATATAAATTCTGTTGGAAAAGAGGCAGCAGAGGCGGGTATAGTTATAGCGCATGATAACAGACGTTGCAGCGTTGAGTTTTCACTGGAAACCGCAGGTGTGCTTGCCGCAAACGGTATTAAAGCGTATATATTTGATTCACTCAGACCAACTCCCGAGCTTTCCTTCGCTGTTCGTGAGCTGAAGGCGTTTGGAGGCGTTATGATAACAGCATCTCATAATCCTCCGGAATATAACGGATATAAGCTTTATGATGAGAGAGGCTGTCAGCTCGTGCCTCATATCAATGCAAAGGTGATTGAATTTATAGATAAGGTTGAGGACGCCTTGGCAGTGAAATCGCTTTCTCCCGAGCAGGCAAACGGTCTTATCGTAACACTTGACGATAGCATAGACGAAAAATATTACAAGGCGGTCATGTCTATCGCTATCAATGAAAATATAAATAAAAAGGACCTGAAGATAGTATACTCACCTCAGCACGGTACAGGAAATATTCCCGTCAGAACAGTACTTGAGCGTCTTGGATATAACGTAATACCGGTAGAGGAGCAGTGCGTTCCGGATACCGAATTCAGTAAGACCGAGAACCCCAACCCCGAGGTTGACGGCGCATACACTCTCGCGCTTGAATATGCAAGAAAAAATGACGCTGATATAGTTATCACAACAGATCCCGACTGCGATAGACTCGGCGTTGCCGTTAAGCATAACGGTGAATATATCAGAATGACCGGAAATCAATCTGCCGCTGTAATTCTTGAATATATTCTTTCGCAGAAAAAGGCAAAGGGAACCTTGCCTTCAAATGGAGTTATGTTCAATACTATCGTAACCTCTGATCTTGGAGACAGAATATGCGAAGCGTATGGTGTTGAGGTTGAAAAAACGCTTACCGGATTTAAGTTTATCGGTGATAAGGTGTATAATCACGAGATAGGCGACGGCAAGAAGTTCGTCTTTGGATATGAGGAGAGTTATGGATGCCTCATTGCTGATTTTGTTCGCGATAAGGACGCCGTTCAAGCATCTTTGATGCTTTGCGAATCCGCGGCTTATTATCTTGCGGAAGGAAAAACGCTTGTTGACGTTCTCAATATGCTTTATGAAACCTACGGATATTATCTTGACGCGCTTGATAACTTTGTTTTCAAGGGACTTGGCGGCACTGAAAAAATATCCGAACTTGTAAACTCCTTGCGTAAAGATCCGCCCGCTGTTGTCGGTGGAGTTAAGATCTTGAAGCTTGAAGACTATGAGTCTGACGAGATGATCGCCGCAGGCTTCCCGAAATCAAACGTTCTCAGATTTTTGATGGAGGACGGAAGCTGGGTAGCGGTACGTCCAAGCGGAACAGAGCCTAAATGTAAGTTCTACTTCTGTGTTGTTGGCGAGAACAAAGCGGCAGCAGAGGAAAAGCTTGCTCATATGCGCAAGGTTTTTGAGAAAAACTGATAAGATAAACAAACAGCGCCGTGCAATTTGCACGGCGCTGTTTTTATAACGTTTAAATTAGTTGAGTTCTGCGAAGTACTTGATAGTACGAACCATCTGGCTTGTGTAGGAGTTCTCGTTATCGTACCAAGAAACAACCTGAACCTGATATGTGTCGTCATCGATCTTTGCAACCATTGTCTGAGTTGCATCAAAGAGAGAACCGTATGTCATACCGATAACGTCGGAAGAAACGATCTCATCTGTGTTGTAGCCGAAGGAAGCGGAAGAAGCAGCCTTCATAGCAGCGTTGATGCCCTCAACAGTTACGTCCTTACCCTTCACAACTGCAACGAGGATAGTTGTAGAACCTGTGCAGGTAGGAACTCTCTGAGCGCTGCCGATAAGCTTGCCGTTGAGCTCGGGAATAACGAGACCGATAGCCTTAGCTGCACCTGTGGAGTTAGGAACGATGTTCTGTGCGCCTGCTCTTGCACGGCGGAGGTCACCCTTTCTGTGAGGACCGTCAAGGATCATCTGGTCACCTGTGTAAGCGTGAACAGTTGTCATGATACCGCTCTGGATAGGAGCATAGTCGTTGAGAGCCTTTGCCATAGGAGCAAGGCAGTTGGTTGTGCAGGAAGCAGCGGAGATGATCTTGTCATCAGCTGTAAGAGTCTTTTCGTTTACGCTGTAAACGATTGTCTTAAGATCCTTGCCTGCGGGAGCAGAGATAACAACCTTCTTTGCGCCTGCATTGATATGAGCCATGGACTTTTCTGTGGAGCAGTAGAAACCTGTGCACTCAAGAACAACGTCTACGCCAAGCTCACCCCAAGGGCAGTTAGCAGCGTCCTTCTCAGCATAGATCTTGAGGGTCTTGCCGTCAACTGTGATTGTGCTTGCTTCTTCATCTGCAACAACCTCGTGATCATAGCGACCCTGAGCTGTGTCATACTTCAGAAGGTGAGCGAGCATCTTGGGGCTGGTAAGGTCGTTGATTGCAACTACCTCATAACCATCTGCACCGAACATCTGTCTGAATGCGAGACGACCGATACGGCCAAAACCGTTAATAGCAACTTTAACTGACATTTTTGGAATCCTCCGTTTTATATAAAAATTTTTTGACTTTTCTTGCAAAAGCGGCGCGCGATCAACAAGCCAAACTTTCACACATATATTTTAACTCAAAATTCCGTAATATACAAGTGCTTTGAGAAAATTTTATCATTTTTGTTAAATTTATCAAAAAAATCTCCTCAAAAAGCCCCACATCCGTCATTTTTGCAATAAACAAAACACATTCGTAAAAAAACGGAAGTGGGACATGGGGCAATGCCCCGCTTTTTCATCCTCTGAATTTTTCTCCGTAAGTTCCAATGAGAAATTTGGGCAGCTTCATCATTCGGCCTATGCGCGAGGGCTGTTTCAATAGCCGGTAGAACCATTCTAAGCCTGTTTTGCAAAAGAAGTCAGGTGCCCTTTTCACGGTGCCGGAATAAACATCAAGACTTCCGCCGAGAGCCATGCAGACCTTTACTCCGATCAGAGCAAGCTTTTCTTTATTATCATGAATCCATTTTTCCTGAACAGGTACACCGAGGCATACAAAAAGAAGCTCTGCGCACGAATCGGCTATTTTGCCGATAATCTCGTCGCTTTCTTCTCCCTCTTTTTTGAAATAGCCGTCACCTGTTCCGCAGACAATAAGACCCGGATATTTTTCGGTCATATTTTTTGCCGCAAGAGAGGCAACTCCGGGCTTCCCGCCGAGAAAATAGACCTTGTGCCCGTTTTTTGCGCAAAATTCTATCATTTTTTCGCCAAGCTCAACGCCCGGAACTCTCTCTTTTAAAGGTGTTCCGAGAATTTTTGCCGCTTTTATGACGCCGATTCCTTCGGGGACTGTCATTTCGGCAGAATTTATTAAACCGTAGTATTCATTTTTGTCAATGCAGAGTTGCACTATCTCGGCATTGGGGGTGTAGACCGCAACGATGCCCTCTCCCTTTGCCATATGTTCTCCCAGCTTCTCTGCCGCTTCTCTCAGCGTTACATTATCAAAATTCACGCCGCGGACATTTATTTTTTTCAATTCCGTTTCACCTTTCTATTGCGTTAGAGCATAAACAATAATTTATGGGGTTGTGATAAATTACTGTTCAACGATTATTTTATCAATATATTATCACAACTCTGCGTTTTTTTCAATAGAAAAAGCCAAAAAACGTTCCGCCCCTTGACATTTTGCGGGGGATATTATATAATATGATATACTTTTGATTTATTTGGCTCCAAAACAGGGGCAAAAGGAGAAACATGGCAAACGACAAGAAAATGGTTGAGCAGATAACGGCTATGGACGTTGATTTTGCTCAGTGGTATACCGACATCTGCAAAAAAGCAGATCTTATTGACTATTCCAGCGTTAAGGGCTGTATGATAATTCGTCCGTACGGCTACGCAATTTGGGAAAATATTCAGAAGATCCTTGACACACGCTTTAAAGAGCTTGGGCACGAAAATGTATATATGCCTATGTTCATTCCCGAATCTCTTTTGCAGAGAGAAAAGGATCACGTTGCAGGCTTTGCCCCCGAGGTTGCATGGGTAACTCACGGCGGCTCCGAAAAGCTGACCGAACGAATGTGCGTTCGCCCCACATCCGAGACCCTTTTCTGTGAGCACTATGCAAACATCATCCGCTCATACAGAGATCTGCCTAAGCTTTATAACCAGTGGTGCTCTGTTGTAAGGTGGGAAAAGACAACCAGACCTTTCCTGCGTTCAAGAGAGTTTCTCTGGCAAGAGGGTCACACTATGCACGCGACAAGAGAAGAGGCTGTTGAAGAGACCGT
>JAZNCT010000056.1:0-29230 GCA_045587665.1 Eubacteriales bacterium | reverse complement strand
GTAGTATTCTCAAGAATTGCGAGATTCGTCTTTGCACAATACTTATGCTTTGTACTTCATCTCTTGTTGTTCAATTTTCAATGACCGATCCGCTGTTCCTCATTTTTTGTGGACAGCTTGTCTATTATATCACAGCTCATTGCTTTTGTCAAGCACTTTTTTCAAATTTCTTTAAAAAATTTCTCGGCTCACATCTTGCCATGATACCCGCCCTCTCGGACAGCTTGAACATTATACTACTTTTTCTCCCTTTTGTCAACAGGTTTTTTTCACCTTTTTTAGTTTCTACCTATACAGCAAAACCAAACAAACACAAATAAGCTTTTTTGTTGATTTTGCACAATACAATTCAAAAAAACATCGGCACCACTTCCGCCTCATATGTTTCGGCATACGAGCCGGGAATACCGTAGACTTCAACCAAATTCACGCACACCTCAAAGGCTCTGCCGCCAGAGCGATTGCCGCCGCGAAAACATATTTCAAAAACACTCTTTTCATACTGTAGCTCCTTTCGGGGTTATACATACATTATACTAAAAGAACGTTTTGAGGCAAAGGGCTTATATCATTTTTTGCACGTTCAGGAAACAAAAGCCTCTACTTTTTATTTATTCTACCAACCATTATACAGTTTGCGGTCTTTTATTTGAAGATTTATTTTAATGTAAATATATTAAAAATCAACAGTTTGTCAGCGCAAAATTCCCCGCAACTCAAATACGCATCGGCAAAATCAACATTTCAGCCGGCAGGTGCTGCTGTTTATTGTTCAATTTGATTAAACTTTCGGCTTTATTTAAAAAATCTATTGACTTATTCACTTCACTGTGATAAAATGGTGAAGTCAAAAACCATAATATGCCGAAAGGATATAGAATATATGGAAAAATTACGTTCCAAGGCCACAGACAAGCTTTTCAAAGCAATATTGAGCCTCGAAAGCGTTGACGAATGTTACGATTTTTTTGAGGACATCTGCACAATAAAGGAACTGAGAGATCTATCTCTGCGCCTTGAGGTTGCCGCCATGCTGAGAAGCGGCATGAGCTATCAGGAGGTAACAAAAAAGACCGGCGTAAGTGCCGCCACAATTTGCCGAGTAAATAAGTGTCTCACATACGGAAACGGTTATCAAAGCGTTCTGAAAAAATCAGAGGAGGAGACTAAAAGCAAATGAAGATAAACGACGGCGTTCTGAAAAATGATGAAAAGGCGATATTTGCCCTTCGTTCTCTTTATCGAAAATACGGATATTCCCAATATAAGATGAGCAAATTTGAAGAATATGACCTATATGCCGAAAACAAAAGCTTTTTGATTTCCGACAGCATCATAACCTTTACAGGCTCCGGAGGCAAGCTTATGGCTCTGAAGCCCGACGTAACTCTTTCGATAGTAAAAAGCACAAAGGATATGCCCGGCTGTGTAAACAAGGTGTATTATAACGAAAATGTTTACAGGGCAGAGGGTGGCGACAGAGATTTTAAGGAAATAATGCAGGCAGGCCTTGAATGTATCGGAGAAATTGACGATTATTCTCTATCCGAGGTAATAATGCTTGCGGCAAAAAGCCTCGATATCATTTCAGAGGATTTTGTGCTTGACATTTCTCATCTGGGCATAGTTGCCGAGGCTATCGGACGCCTTGGGGTGACTGCCCAAGGAAAAGCTCAGATACTTTCTGCCATTGCGGATAAAAATCTCCACAGCGCGATGTCTGTATGCGAGAGCGAGGGCGTTGACGAAAAGGATTCGATACTCCTTAAAAACATTATAAACTGCTATGGAGACCCCAAAAAGGTGCTTGGCGAGCTTGAACCGCTTCTCTCAGAGGGGAAAGGCAAGGAAAGCGCAGATGAGCTGAAAAGAGTACTTTCTCTCATAGAAGAAAGCGTGCCTATGGAAAAGATCAGACTGGATTTTTCCGTTGCCGGGGACATGAACTATTACAGCGGCGTAGTTTGGAGCGGGTTCGTCAAAGGAGTTTCAAAAAGTATCCTTTCCGGCGGCCAATACAACAATCTGCTGAGAAAAATGGGAAAAAGGAGCGGTGCGGCAGGCTTTGCTCTGTATCTGGATCTGCTGCAGGAGCTGGACAGTGAAAAAGATGAATACGATGTGGACACTTTAATATTATATGATGAAAACACCGATATAAAAAGTCTCAGAGCACTGGCAGACGAGATATCCGGAAAAGGTCTGAGCGTTACGGCGCAAAAGGCCGTACCGGAAAAACTGAAATTCAAGAAGCTTATAAAGATAACCGAAAGCGGGGTCGAAACAGTTGAAGGATATGCTTAATATTGCCCTGCCAAAGGGCAGGCTTGGCGAAAGAGTTTATAATATGTTTGCTTTAGCAGGATTTCCCTGTCCTGCTCTGCTTGAAAACAGCAGAAAGCTGATATTTGAAAACGAAGAAGCAGGCGTGAGATATTTTTGGGTAAAGCCCTCGGACGTTGCAATATATGTCGAAAGAGGAGCTGCAGACATTGGCGTTGCCGGCAAGGATATTTTGCTGGAATATTCACCCGATGTTTATGAGCTTCTTGATCTGAACACCGGAATTTGCCGAATGGCAGTTGCCGCCAAAAAAGGCTTTCATGATGATGTGAAAAAGACCCTTAAGGTGGCAACAAAATTCTCAAACATTGCAAGAGAATATTATGCCTCTATAGGGCGGGATATTGATATAATCCACCTTAACGGGTCCATTGAGATCGCACCGATCCTGGGACTTTCGGATGTTATAGTGGATATAGTTGAAACCGGCACCACCTTAAAGGAAAATGACCTGGAGGTCATAGAAACGGTGGTTCCCATAAGCGCAAGACTTATTGCAAACAAAGCAAGCTTTAAATTTAAAGGCGAAGATATAGAAAGGCTGGTCAGCCACATCGCCTCAGAGAAAAAAGGATGAAAAAATGATTAAAATTTTAAAATACGGTCAGGTTGAAAACAAAAATATCTTTGCAAGGGTTGTTCCAACCGTAAATGTTGAATGTATCGTCACCGAAATAATCTCCACCGTGAGAGAAAAGGGAGACAGGGCACTGATCGAATACACAGAGCGTTTTGACGGAGCTGTGCTGGAGTCACTTACCGTCAGCGAAGAGGAGATAGATGAGGCGTTTTCTTCGGTTGAACCACGCTTTATCGAGGTTCTCCAAAAAGCTGCAAAGAACATTCGAAAATTTCACGAAAAGCAGGTCAGGAACAGCTTTATTATAAATGACGAAGACGGAATAGTCACCGGACAAAAGATAATTCCCGTAGACAGAGCAGGTCTTTACGTTCCCGGTGGAACAGCAGCATATCCCTCTACAGTCCTTATGGACTCGATACCTGCAAAGGTTGCAGGTGTTAGGGAAGTCGTAATGGTAACGCCGCCTCAGAAAAACGGAAAAGTAAATCCCGTTATCCTTGCGGCGGCAAAGATCGCCGGCATCGACAAAATATTTAAGGTAGGCGGAGCACAGGCAATTGCCGCTCTTGCATACGGAACAGAAAGTGTTCCAAAGGTGGACAAGATCGTGGGTCCCGGAAACGCCTTTGTGGCAGAGGCAAAAAAACAGGTCTTTGGACAGGTGTCCATTGATATGATAGCAGGCCCAAGTGAAATACTTATCGTTGCCGACGGCGAAACAGATCCGCGCCATGCAGCGGCAGATATGCTATCACAGGCAGAGCATGACAAGCTGGCAAGTGCCGTTCTTGTAACAGATTCTATGTCTCTTGCAGATGCGGTTTCTGCGGAGCTTGAAAGACAGATACCCCTCCTTCCAAGAGCGGAGATAGCAAGGGCTTCTATTGATAACGGTGGCAAAATAATTGTTGCTCCAAACCTTGATGCAGCGATAGATATTGCAAATGAGATAGCCCCTGAGCATCTTGAGCTTTGCGTAAGTAACCCCTTTGATTATCTGGATAAGATACGTCACGCAGGCTCAATATTTATGGGCAGAAACTGCCCTGAGGCTCTCGGTGATTATCTTGCAGGCCCAAATCACACTTTGCCAACAAGCGGAACAGCCAAATTCTCAAGTCCCCTCTCTGTGGACGATTTTGTAAAGAAAACTCAGTATACCTACTATACACGTGAGGCGCTTACAAAGGTTGCAAAGGACATTGCCTATTTTGCCGAAAAAGAAGGTCTCACAGCCCATGCAAAAAGTGCTGTTATAAGATTTGAAAAAGAATGAAACAACTATACGGAGCATTATAATGAGCAGATTTTTAAGCGGAAAATATTCAGAGCTTGAACCCTACACACCGGGCGAACAACCAAAGGAACGAAAATATTTAAAGCTGAATACTAACGAATCCCCCTTCCCTCCTTCAAAAAACGCAATCGAATATGCAGCCGAGGCATCAAAGCAGCTTCAGCTTTACAGCGACCCGGAATGTAGCCTGCTCCACCGGGCATTTGCAAAAAATTGCGGTGTTGACAGCAATATGGTTCTTGCAACAAACGGTTCAGATGAGATCCTAAATTTTGCATTTATGGCCTTTTGCGATAAGAACACACCGGCAGTTTTTGCAGATATCACCTACGGTTTTTATAAGGTTTTTGCACAGGTGAACAATATTCCCACAAAGGTCATTCCCCTTTGCAAGGACCTCTCAATCAGAAAAGAAGATTACTTTGCGGCAGGGGGTACAATTTTCATAGCAAACCCCAACGCTCCCACAGGCATGGCACTTTCAAGAGCTGAAATAGAGGAGATAGTCTCAAACAACCCGAAAAATGTTGTTGTGGTAGATGAAGCATATGTAGATTTTGGAGGAGAGAGCTGTATTCCTCTTATCGAGAAATACGACAATCTGCTTGTGACCCAAACCTTTTCAAAATCCCGAAGTATGGCAGGAGCAAGACTTGGCTTTGGCATAGGATGCGAAGCTCTTATCTCGGATCTGAAAACAATAAAATATTCAACCAATCCCTATAACGTAAATTCAATGACTATGGCGGCAGGCATCGGTCAGCTTCTTGACGAAGATCAAAC
This sequence comes from Eubacteriales bacterium, assembly GCA_045587665.1. GTDB lineage: Bacteria > Bacillota > Clostridia > Oscillospirales > CAG-272 > SIG710. Next base: position 24,224 of record JAZNCT010000056.1, on the reverse strand, counting down.
TCGCAAAAACTGCCGCATTATAGAAGAAAACAGAGATTATCTTATGGACGAGCTTCGTGCGCTGGGCTTCAAGGTCCTGCCATCAAAAACCAATTTTGTTTTTGCAAGCTCGGATAAAATAAGCGGCAGTGAGCTTTACAGGAGACTTAGAGAAAACGGAATCCTTGTGCGTCACTTTGACAGTGAAAGAATATCCGCCTTTAACCGAATAACCGTGGGCACTCGCCCTCAAATGGAAACACTGGTCTCACAAATCAAGAAAATTTTGGAGGAAAGCAAATGAGAGAATCAAAAATCCAGCGCAAAACCGCCGAAACAAATATAGAACTGACTATAAACCTTGACGGAAGCGGAAAAAGCAATATTGACAGTGGGTGTGGTTTTCTTGACCATATGCTGACGCTTTTTGCCCGTCACGGCCGCTTTGATCTCTATCTGTCCTGCAAAGGCGACACAGATGTGGATTATCACCACACAGCCGAGGATATCGGCATATGCCTTGGCGATGCTATAGCGAATGCTCTCGGAGACAAAAAAGGCATATGCCGATATGGCACAGTCATATTGCCAATGGATGAAGCGCTGATAACAGCCGCCATTGATGTTTCGGGCAGAAGCTGCCTCTGCTACGGTCTTGATATTCCCACAGAAAAGGTTGGCGATTTTGACACAGAGCTTTGCGAAGAATTTTGGCAGGCATTTGTCAGAAATTCAAATATAACATTGCACCTCGTTCAAAACGCAGGTAAAAATTCTCACCATATAATCGAGGGGGCCTTCAAGGCCGCTGCAAGAGCTCTGCGCGCCGCAGTTTCTCTTGACAAGGATTTTCCGGATGAGATCCCTTCAACGAAAGGAGTTCTCTGATGGTCGCAATAGTTGACTACGGCGTTGGAAATCTTTTTTCACTTGTCAGCTCTTTTTCTGCAATAGGTGCTGACGCACAGGTAACCGGTGATGCCTCGGTGCTCAAAAAAGCCGACAAAATAATACTTCCCGGCGTTGGCGCCTTTGGAGATGCAGTGGAAAAGCTGCGCTCTTCCGGTCTTGACAAAGTAATAATTGAGGAAGCCAAGAGCGGCAAGCCTCTGCTTGGCATATGCCTTGGTATGCAGCTGCTCCTAAAGAAAAGCTATGAATACGGCGAGCACGAGGGTCTTGGGCTGATCGAAGGCGAGATACGCCCCATTGCAGATGTTATTCCCCCTGATTATAAGATACCTCACATAGGCTGGAACGCATTGAAGTTTACCGAAAACAGCTCTCCTCTTTTTAAATATATAAATGAGGGAGATCATGTTTATTTTGTTCATTCATTTCACGGCGTCAACTGCGGAAAGAGCACCATTGCAACATCCGAATATGGTGCTGCGCTGACCGCCGCAGTTGCAAATAAGAATATTATGGGGTGTCAATTTCATCCCGAAAAAAGCGGCAAGGTGGGACTTAGTATCCTGAGTGCCTTCTGCGATATGTAAATAAAAAAACAAGGAGAAAAAATGTTAATATTTCCGGCAATAGACCTCTATGAGGGCAAGGCAGTCCGCCTTTTTAAAGGCGATTATGCCCAAATGACAGTTTTCAGCAATGATCCCCCTGCATTTGCGGCAGATTTTGCCTCAAAGGGCGCAAAACACATTCATCTTGTTGACCTTGAAGGCGCAAGAGACGGTACAACTCCAAATCTTGATATTATAAAAAAGATCGCCGCGAACTCAGGGCTTTTCACTGAGGTTGGCGGCGGTATAAGAAATATGCAAACGGTTGATAAATACCTTTCTCAAGGAGTAGATAGGGTCATTCTGGGAACAGCGGCTGTTAAAGACAGAGACTTTCTTTTAAAAGCTCTTGAAAAATACGGTGATAAAATAGCCGTTGGAATAGACATAAAAGACGGAAAGGTTGCAATAAAGGGCTGGACAGAAACTGCCGACATCACCGCAGAAGAATTTTGCAAAGAGATTGAAAGCATTGGCGTCAAAACCGTTATCTGTACCGATATTTCAAAGGACGGCGCTATGCAGGGCACAAACCACGAGCTTTACAAAAAGCTTTCAGAAAAATTTTCTATAAACATCATCGCCTCCGGTGGGGTCTCTTCTTTAGAAGATATTGAACGCCTTGCAAAGCAGAATATCCACGGTGCAATTATCGGAAAAGCCTATTACATCGGTGCGATAGATCTGGAGAAGGCAATTCAAGTTGCCATTGAGCAATAAAAACACAAGGAGTTCCGCAAATCGGAAATAAAGAAATGATAACCAAAAGAATTATTCCCTGCCTTGATGTTAAAAACGGCAGGGTTGTTAAAGGCATAAATTTTGAGGGGCTCGGTGATGTTGCCTCTCCTGTGGAGCTTGCAAAATTTTACAGCGACTGCGGTGCCGACGAGTTGGTTTTTTATGACATAACCGCATCTGCAGAAGGCAGAAAGCTCTTCACGGATATTCTCAGAGAGCTTGCCTCGTCGGTGTTTATACCAATGACAGTTGGAGGCGGGATAAACACACTTGAGGATTTCGACAGGGTACTCAAATGTGGGGCAGATAAGGTCAGCGTCAATTCCGGTGCAATCAAAAACCCGTCACTTATCGGAGAAGCTGCAAAAAAATACGGCGACCAGTGCGTCGTCCTCTCGGTCGATATCAAGCGCGTTGACGGAGTTTTTCGTGTATTTGCCAAGGGCGGAAGAGAAAACACCGGGATGGAGGCTATAGACTGGATACGCCGAGGCGTTGATAGCGGTGCAGGAGAGATAGTTGTCAACTCTATCGACACAGATGGTGTTAAGGGGGGCTTTGACATCCAAATGCTCAGTGCCGTTTGCGACGCTGTAAATGTTCCCGTCATAGCCTCAGGAGGTGCCGGCTCGATAGAGCATTTCAAGGAGCTGTTCACTGCTCTTCCAAAGGTAGATGCGGGCCTTGCCGCTTCGATCTTCCATTTTGGAGAAGTAAAAATAGCAGACCTCAAAAAAGAACTAAGTAAAAATAATATACCCGTGAGACTTTAAATCAGCAAGCGAAAGGAAACAATTAAAATGATAGATATTGAAAAGCTTAAATTTGACGAAAAAGGCCTTATACCGGCTATAGTTGTTGATTCAGTCAGCAAAAAAGTGCTTACTCTTGCTTATATGAACCGTGAAAGCCTCAAAATTTCCATGGAAAAAGGTCTTACCTGCTTCTACAGCCGTTCAAGGCAGGAGCTTTGGCTAAAGGGCGAAACAAGTGGCAATTATCAACACATCGTTTCAATAACAGCAGATTGCGACTATGACGCTTTGACAGTTGTTGTTGAGCCTGACGGACCTGCCTGCCATAAGGGCACATTTTCCTGCTTTGAAAATTCCATATGGCAGAGCGAAGACCTGCATGAATTTTCGCTTGGCAGCCTTATGGAGCTTCTTGAAGGACGCAAAAAGGACAAGCCCGAGGGCTCTTACACCACATATCTTTTTGAAAAAGGTCTTGACAAGATCCTCAAAAAGATCGGTGAAGAATGTACAGAGGTCATCATTGCCGCAAAGGCCCAGGACAGAGCCGAAACCATTTATGAGATCGCAGATCTTGCCTATCACGTTATGGTGCTTATGACAGAAGCTGGAATTTCACTGGATGAAATACACCGCGAGCTTGCCTCCCGTCACATTATCGACCACAAGGTAAAGCAGGAGAAAATGACAAAATGATCTTGAAGGATTTCCACACCCACACAAGCTACAGCGACGGAAAGAATACCCCCGAGGAAATGCTTCTCTCTGCAATCGAAAAAGGTCTGACCGATTATGGATTCTCAGAGCATGGTTATACCTCCTTTGATCTGAGATACTGTCTCACCCTTGAAAAAACCAAGCTTTATAAAGCAGAAATTTTAAGGCTCAAAGAAAAATATAAGGATAAAATAAATGTTCATCTGGGCATTGAGTTGGACGTTTTTTCCGATCATCCAACAGAGGGTTATGAATATGTTATAGGCTCAGTTCATTATGTAAGAAAAAACGGTGAGTACCGTCCAATCGACGAAAAGCCCCATGAGCTTGAAAGCATCTGCCGGGAATGGTACGGCGGTGATTACTACGCATTTGCCGAAGATTACTTCAAAACCTGCACCCTTCTTACCGAAAAGAAAATCAACATCATCGGGCATTTTGATCTTATCACAAAATTCAACGAGGGTAATAGACTTTTCGACACTGCACACCCCCGTTATCTTGCTGCAGCCAAAAGTGCTATAGATAAGCTCTTGCCTCTTGGTGTTCCTTTTGAAATAAACACCGGCGCAATTTCAAGAGGCTATAGAACATCCCCCTATCCCGCCCCCCAGCTCATAGACTACATAAAAAACAAGGGCGGCAGTCTTATTCTAAGCAGCGATACTCATGATAGGGATAATATCTGCTTTCAATTTGACAAATGGGAACATTTACTTAACAAACAATAAACAGACACCTCTCTAATAGGTGAAAACAAAAAAGGATCGCAAATGCGATCCTTTTTTATCATATTCAGCCTCTTATCAGCCAAGCTTACCCTGGTTGACCTTAACGCCGGGGCCCATTGTAGATGCGAGAACGCAGCTCTTAATGTACTGACCCTTTGCAGCAGCGGGCTTAGCCTTGATGATAGCACCGAGAAGTGTATCGAAGTTCTCCTGGATCTTCTCTGCACCGAAGGATGCCTTACCAATGGGGCAGTGGATGATGTTTGTCTTATCAAGACGGTACTCGATCTTACCTGCCTTAGCTTCCCTAACAGCGCGTCCAACATCGAGAGTTACTGTGCCTGCCTTGGGGTTAGGCATAAGGCCCTTAGGACCGAGCACCTTACCAAGACGACCTACAAGACCCATCATATCAGGGCTTGCGATAACTACATCGAAATCGAACCAGTTTTCCTTTGTGATCTTTTCAACATACTCTTCTGCGCCAACATAGTCTGCGCCTGCTTCCTTAGCAGCATTAACCTTGTCGTCACCCTTGGTGATAACGAGAGTCTTTACGGTCTTACCTGTACCGTTGGGAAGAACGATAGCTCCGCGAACCTGCTGGTCTGCATGGCGGGAGTCAACACCGAGACGAACGTGAACTTCGATTGTCTCGTCAAACTTAGCCTTAGAGGTCTGGCATACAAGTGCAACAGCCTCGTTCGGATCATAAAGCTTAGCCTTTTCGATAAGCTTTGCGCTTTCAGCGTATTTCTTTCCTACTTTTGCCATTTTACTGTACCTCCTCTATTATTCCTCAACAGTGATACCCATGCTGCGGGCTGTACCTGCAACCATGCTCATCGCTGCCTCAAGAGAAGCTGCGTTAAGATCGGGCATCTTTGTTTCTGCTATCTTCTTTACCTGCTCCTTGGTGAGCTGAGCAACCTTTGTCTTGTTAGGAGTTGCGGATGCTGTTTCAATGCCGCAAGCCTTCTTTATAAGAACAGGTGCAGGGGGAGTCTTTGTGATAAAGGAGAAGGAACGGTCTGCATAAACTGTGATAACTACAGGAATGATAAGACCGATATCATTCTTTGTTCTTTCATTAAACTCCTTGGTGAATACGGGAATTGCAACACCGTACTGACCGAGAGCGGGACCTACCGGAGGCTGAGGAGTAGCCTTACCTGCCGGAAGCTGTAACTTAATATAACCAAGTATCTTCTTTGCCATGATTAGTTTACCTCCAAATGTGGTACTCTACGGGAGAATTAAAGATTTTTCTCCCTCCCACTTATTTGAGCCTAAGCTCATGCCGTTTTTTATAATCGGTTGCCCTTATTTAACTGCTTTGACCATATTTGCGTCAAGCTCAACGGGCATATCGCGGCGGCCTCTCTTTACAAGGACCGTCACCTTTTTATTGTCCTCGGAAATCGACTGAACTATACCGTTATAGCCTTCAAACAAGCCGCTTGATACAACAACCTCATCGCCCTCTTTAAATGCCAGCTTTTCTGTGCGCTTTTCTTCGATGTTCAGCGCATCAACCTCAGCATCAGTAAGGGGGGTGGGTCTTGATCCGGGGCCAACGAAGCCCGTAACTCCGGTTATGTTTCTGACAGCGTGCCAACTTTCCTCGGTCATCGTCATTTTCACAAGCACATAGCTTGGAAAGATCTTGACCTCGGTGATCTTTTCGGTGTCGCCGTCTTTTTCAACGATAGTTTCAACGGGAATTCTGATGTCATATATCAGATGTCCCATTCCGCGGTTTTCAATAATTTTTTCAAGGTTAGCTTTAACCTTGTTTTCGTAGCCTGCGTAGGTGTGCGCCACATACCATCTTGGGCCAACGTTCATCTCATTGATATCGCTCATTTCTTTATCCTCAGATAAGCTTTCCGAGCCCTACTATACCCTTGTTGAAGAGCAAGTCAAGTGCTGCAATCACGATAACACATACTACCATAATCACAAGAACAACTATTGTGTTCTTCTTGACAGTCTTCGCAGGAGTCCAAACGATCTTCTTGCACTCGCTCTTTACTTCGCGGAAGAACTTAGCTACCTTTTCCTTGTTCTTGATGCAGTATACTGCAACAGCAATAACGATAACTGCAACTATTACAATGCCTATTATCGTACCTGTGGAAATTCCGCCTTCTTCTTCAGCACCGGTTGTATCTGTAGCTCCGTCTGTATCAGCAGCTCCGGTTGTTTCAGGAGCGCTCTCATCCTTTGCGCCCTCTCCGGTCTCGGATGAAACAGGAGCTTGTGCTCCTTCGCCTGTCTCTGCTGGGCCTAAAGTATCTGTGCCTGTCTCTGCAGAAGTGGTATCAGACGTTTCAGCACCTGCCAAATCTGTTGTTACTTTCACAACAGTATCTGTGGCAAAAGCCATGGGCACTGCACAAAGCATAATCGCAAGTGTAAGGAGAGTAACAAGGGCAACTTTGATATAATTCTTTGCAGCCATTTTATCTCCCTCCGCTTACTTTGATTCTTTGTGAAGAGTGTGCTTGCGGCAGAAACGGCAGAACTTATTCATTTCAAGTCTGTCAGGATCATTCTTCTTGTTTTTCTTTGTGTCGTAATTTCTCTGCTTGCACTCGGAGCAAACGAGAGTAATCTTAACTCTTGCATCATTAGCCATGTTTTCGGCACCTCCCAATTAAATTTTATTTTCGTCTTATGACGAAGTGTACCTCCCTCCGGCAGAGCGAACAAGCTTCCTTGCGGGATTGGCGCTGCTTGTCCATGCTGAATGCACAACAAAAAAGCCCTCGCGCAGAGGTAGAATCATTTTACCACTCTTTTGTCTATATGTCAAGAGCTTTTTTTGATTTTTTATAGTTTTTTTGCTAATTTTTTTCGTTTGGCCAAAAATGTATAACAAAAGCTGTTCTTGGAAACACTTTTAGCGTATCAAAAAATATACTAACCGCAAATGCGGCAGGAGGAAATGATTTGAAAAAGCTTCATATAAATAATAAGAGAACCGTGTTTTTTGCACTTTGCATCATTGTTGCCACATATCTGCTCACAGTAACAGCAATGGCAATGGGGCTCCCCGGGAACAGCAGAATGGGAGGACGTGAGGGAATGGAAAACAATATCCCCGAAAACGGAATAGTCAATGACGCACCCTCCGATGACGGCAACTTAGGCGATACAGACGGAGACGGCGTGATAGAAGACAACGGAAATGGCGGCGGTGTTATGAGCGACATAGGGGAAATGGGCAGCGAGATCATCAGCGACGTTGGCGATATGGGCAGTGAAATCATCAGTGATATCGGTGACAATACAGATTCAGCAAAGGATACCGGCACAGCGCCTATAGGAACCGATTCCGGCACAGCAGCAGAAGACGAGGGCGGAAGCAGTCTTATCGGGATCATCGTTGCAGTTGTGATCGCGATAGCAGTAATTCTTATAATTATTGCGCTCATTCCAAAAAACAAAGACAAGCACTAACAAAAAGAGACGAAACAGACATCTGTTTCGTCTCTTTTTGCTTTTGGGTTAAACAATAATTTGTCAGGCTGTGATGCACGAGAGCAAAATCAAGTTTTGGCTTTCAATCATCACGAACCGATAAATTATTGTTTTTTTATCAGCTTCAGTGCTCGCACAGCGTCGTCTGAAGCAAGCACTCTGAGCTCCGCTGCTCTGATCTGGATCTTTTTGCAAAGCTCTTCTCTTTTTTGTATCAAAGCTTCAAGGGTTTGCGCAAGTTTTTCTTCATCAATATTTCCTGCGTCCAGAGGAGACAGCTGGTGAGCATACTCAAGAAACGCTCCGACCTTGGGATCATATGAAAGACCTATAGCCGGCACTCCTGCGGCACTTGCATAAATAAGCATATGAAGCCTCATACCAACAACAAAGCTCATATCTGACGCAAGGGCTATGACCTCACTTGCCGCAAGTCCCTTTAGAAGCGGACATTCATAGCCCAGCATTGCAGATGTGAGATTTTTTACATCAAGGCAGATCTGATCGTCAAGCGAACGCTGAACAGGTATAAATACAGGGGTCTTGTGTATGCGCTTTGCAATATAAGATACCGTCTCTGCCATTTCAAAGGCAAAGTTCTCTCTGTTTGATGCCTCATCCGAGGTGCGCAGATCTTGCCACTCTCTAAGAGAAACCGCAAAGCACTCACTTGGATTTTCTATACCTGCCTTTTCAAAAATAAACCGTTTTCTCGCCTCCGATGCCTTTTCCAAGGTCAGCGCAGGGTCTGCGGTTACTCTTATTTGTCTCAGAACAGAAGAATCGAGCCCGATCTCCTCCAAAAAATCATAGGACGAAGGCTCTCTGAGACTTATATCATCAACAAGAGCAAGTATTCTCTTGACCTTTTTGTGACTTCTATCGCCGTAGAGCGGCCCTATTCCATTTGCATATACCATACAGGGCAAGCCGAAGAATTTTGCCAATCTTATGATCTGTATATAGTATTCAAGGGATTTGGCACTTGTATTGTTTTGAAAAAGCGATCCACCTCCACTTATAAGAAGCTTTGCGTGGCGCATCTCCCTTATAAGGGCAAACAAATTAAATCTGCCAACGCACTTGACTCCATATTTTCGGCACATTTTTTTAGGGCTTCGTGTAAAGGCGGTTATTCTCACATCTTTGTTATGAGAACGAAGATTCTGTATTATTGAAATCAAAAGAGAATCGTCTCCCATGTTTCCAAAGCCGTAATAACCCGAAAAAACTATATCGCTGTATTTTTTGTAGTCATAGGGATAAAGAGATTTGTAGACTTCCATACAGTCGCGTGCCATTCTCTCTGCCGAATAATTTTCCTTTATTATTCTTCGGTTCGTCTCACCGATATCCTTAATTTGGCACAAGTCCATATCAAGCAAAGCGCAAAGATCACGCAAAAGAAGCTTCTCGCTTGTTTCTTCGCAGCCGCGACAGCAAAAATTGGTAGCAACGGCAACGTCCATGTTGCCCTCTTCAAGCAGCCCTATATAGCCCTCATTGCCGGCTATTACAACCGGCTTTGAAGCACTCATAGCCTCAAGCACCGCTCTCGATACACCAACAAATATATCGCCAAGGGCAATGAATCTGTTTATATCTGTTCTTGCCCCCGTCATATGAACAAATTTGCTTCCGATCTGCTCATTTGCCTTGTTTGCAAGTGTATTAACATAATCAAAATCGTCGCCGCCGCCCACAATAACTATCTGCAGGTCGGGATATTTTTTCTTCAGCTCAGGGGACACACGGGCAAGAATACGTGCCGCAAGACTCCTGTCGGTGTCCATACGGCTGACATACACTATCGTCTTCCTTTTTTCGGGCAATCCAAGCTCTTTTGCAACGTCAGCAAAGCAGATGTCCTTTGAAAACTTGTGCATGTCAACGCCATTTATCGTAACTGAAATGTTGTCGGCAAAAACACCGTAATTATCTATTACATACTGCTTGATATCCTCACTGACCGCAATAGTCTTTTCGCCCCAATCGGCTATACGCTTCCATATTGCGTTTACATCAAACACCCAATGAGCCGATGTTACAAACCTGAAATGCAGCCTCCTATGAAGAAGTCCGCATATAAATGCAGGTATGCGCGCATGGGCATGGACGATATCAAATTTTTCTTTTTTTATCAGCTTTCTAAGCCCAAAATAGCTCTTCAGCACACAAAAAGGATTTTTTGTGTGCAACGGCAAGGTTATATGCCTTATACCACATTCTTCAAGCTCGCGGACATAAACACCGCCCTTTGATGCAACCGTTATTTCTGCACCCATATCGCTAAGAGCCCTTGAAAGCTCTAAAACATGAGTTTCAGCTCCGCCAATGTCAAGACCCATCAGCGTCATAAGAATTTTCATAAATCTTTCCTTTATTTATATGGGCGCACCTTAGTGCGCCCATTATTTTATCAGTTTTCCATACTCTTAAGATAAGCGATGGATTTTGTCACAGTGTCACTATAACTGTCGCCCCAGTCACCTTCAAGAGAAATATTGCGGGCTTCATAGCCGATCTCTTCCAATATCTTGTAGAATTTTCTGTAGAGAGCGTCATCTCCGTCGGTAGGCAGAGGATAGATCCTCTCATTTGAGGGGCTTGCTATATGTACATGGCTGATATACTCCTTGTATTCGCGAAGCTCCTCAAGCGGAGTGCCCATTACCGCAACATGATAAAGGTCAACAAGAAGTCTGATATGGGGATCATTAACAGCCTTAACATATTCCATAGCCTCAGCACATGTATTTATGATATTAGTTTCTGTATCTCGAAGCTCTTCTATACCTATTGTAACATCATACTGCTTAACAACCGGAACAACAAGATCTCCGAGAAAATGGATAATATCCTCCTTAGCTCTTTCTCTGTCATATCCTTCGGGAACATTTCTTGCCCCGCCGCTTCCGAAAATAACATTCTTAAATCCGAGCCTTGCACTGCGTTCAAAATTGCGTTCAAGGAAATCCTTTATTTTTGCATCATCCATATCGGGACCGCAAACCTTGATGTCGCCCGGCATAAATGCATTGCAGGAGACGCAAACGAGTCCGTTTTCTCTGACAGTCTTATCAAAAGCGGCGATCTCTTCATCAGTTTTATTTGCCATAGCCGAAAAAGCAGTCTCCACAAAATCATATCCAAGCTTTGCCAAAAGCCTCACTTTTTCAAGATCACGCAAGTCGTTGAGACAAGCACCATAATTGAATTTCATTTTTCTTCTCCTTTAAATCAGCACAACTGTGCCAAATATGTTATTTTATCTTATCACACAGCCACGTCCCTGTCAAGATTTTTTTCTGATTTTATTCAAAAAAGCAAATGAAGATAAAAAAGAGCTGTCATTTTGTATGACAGCTCTTTTCAAAATCACAAGTGCTTATATCTCAGCAATAACTTCAACTTCAACAAGGGCACCCTTTGGCAATGCCTTTGCCGCAACACAGCTTCTTGCCGGTTTTGAGGTGAAATATCTTCCGTATACCTCGTTAAATACTGCAAAATCTGCAATATCGGCAAGGAAGCATGTGGTTTTTACAGCCTTTGCCATGCTTGTGCCCGCCGCTGCGAGCACAGCCTCAAGATTTTTCATAACCTGCTCGGTCTGTCCTGCAATATCCTTTGCCACAATATCTCCGGCGGCAGGGTCGATCGCTATCTGACCCGATGTAAATACCATGCTCCCTGTCACTATTGCCTGTGAATACGGGCCAATTGCACTCGGGGCTTTATCTGTTGCTATAATTTTTGCCATGATTTTTCTCCTATTAGTATAAATATTTAAAACAATAATTTTTGGATATGGGGCGCCACCCCATATCTCGCTAAAGACCTTTTCAGAACAAAGTCTTTAGTATCCTGAAAACTTTCAAATAAGTGCTTTTTTATCTAAAGCTTTAAGCCTCCGCAGGCAAATATAAATTATTGTTTACCTTTTAAATAAGCTTAAAGCCGAAATCGGTGAGGGCTTTTTTGATCTGTTCGATGTGCTCAAAGTTTCTTGTTTCAAGAATGATTCGCAGATAGCATCCGTTAACATCCGAACCCTCGTTTGCTCTTTCGTGGTGTACAGAGGTAACGTTTCCGCCGAGATCCGCGATAATGCGAGAAACATTTTTGAGCTGACCGGGTTTATCAACAAGCTCTATCATGAGCTGAGCGCTTCTGCCGGACATCAGCAAACCTCTCTTTATAACCCTTGAAAGGATAGTTACGTCAATATTTCCTCCCGAAAGAAGGCAGACCACCTTTTTTCCGGTGATATCAAGCTTTCCGAACATGGCCGCCGCAACCGCAACTGCGCCTGCACCCTCTGTTACCAGCTTGTGCTGCTCCATAAGCGCAAGGATAGCCGCCGATATCTCGTCATCTGTAACGGTAACGATCTCATCAACGTACTGACGGCAAAGCTCATATGTAACATCACCGGGGCATTTTACCGCAATTCCGTCAGCAATTGTGGACACGCCGTCAAGCGTCTCAATTTCCCCGTCTCTTATGGAATTTGCCATAGAGGGCGCACCGCTTGCCTGAACGCCGTATACCTTAACATTCGGATTCAGCATTTTCATTGTATACGCAACGCCGGAGATAAGTCCGCCACCGCCAATCGGAACGATAACTGCATCAATATCGGCTATCTGCTCGGCTATTTCAAGAGCGATAGTACCCTGTCCAGCGATAACATCCTCATCGTTAAAGGGGTGGATAAAGGTATACCCCATCTCATCTCTTAGCTGAAGAGCCTTTTTGTATGCGTCATCGTAGACACCCTCAACCAGACACACCTCGGCACCGTAGCTCTTGGTTGCCTCAACCTTTGATATCGGAGCTCCGTCGGGCAGGCAGATAACAGCCTTTATGCCATTTTTCTGCGCCGCAAGAGCAACTCCCTGAGCATGGTTTCCCGCACTGCAGGCAATTACGCCGCGTGCCTTCTCTTCCTCGGAGAGCTTTGACATCTTATAGTATGCGCCTCTTACCTTAAACGAGCCCGTTATCTGCAAATTCTCTGTTTTAAGATAGATCTCGGTGTCCTTTCTAAGCTTTGGAGCATAGATAACATCGGTCTTTCTAACCACATTCTTCAGCACATAACCGGCTTTATAAACATTGTCAAGTGTCATCATTTTTATTCACCTCAATCAAATCAAGCTATCAATAAACTGCTCGGCACATCTGGCACTCCTATAGCCGCGGCTGAGAGCAAATGCCTCTGCCGCAGTTTCAAGCTCGGCAGTAACTTCTATTCCGTTTCTCTCAGCAAGCTCGTGTATTATCTCGAGATAAAGTTTCTTTTCCGGTTTTGCAAAAAGAACGGTCAAGCCGAATCTGGCAGATAGAGAAATATTTTCCTGCATGGTGTCATTTCTGTGCAGGTCATCTCCGGTCCTGTCAGAAAACGTTTCTTTAACGATGTGGCGGCGGGTGCTTGTGGCATAAATAACAGCGTTTTTAGCCTTTGCAGACGCCGACCCTTCAAGAGTTGCCTTGAGCATACTGAAATCGTCATCCCCATTAAAGGAGAGATCGTCGATAAATATAATAAACTTAAGGGGATTGCCGCTTATTTCACCCATTATCTTTGGGAGAAGAAGCAGTTGATTCTTCCTTACTTCAATAAGACGCAGCCCGTCCTCAAAAAAGTTGTTTGCAACAGCCTTAACGGTTGAAGATTTTCCCGTGCCGGCATCGCCGTAAAGGAGAATATTAGCCGCAGGCTTTCCGCAAAGAAATGCCTCTGTGTTTGCAAGCACCTTTTTTCTTTCTTCCTTATATCCCACAAATTTATCAAGAGTTATGCGGTCAGCACTGGCAATGGGCAGAATAGCTCCGGTGTCATCAATGCTGAACATTCCGTTTGAGGCAAAAATTCCGTAACCGTATTTGCCTATGCTGCCAAGTCGGCTTTCATATTCAGCCTTTATATCGGTCTTGCCCACATCAAATGGTGGAATAAACTCGTCTATGCCCATATCCTCTGCAAGATCCGTTGGCGTAAGTGAGGCAAACTCAGAAAGGATCTCAAGCTCATGCTCAACAGATATCCACATGGAAGGAGATATTTTCTCCATGTTTCCCACAGCCCTTACATAAACATTTTCGTCCTCAAAGACCAGAGTCTTTACGCAGTCTGCAAGAGATGCACCGCCAATATATATTTCAGATACAAAGTCTGCATAGCATCCCAGCTTTTCATGCAGCTCTTTAGCAGCGGCATATTTAAAAAATTTCTGATATAGAGGCTTTTGAAGCATCCCTCTGAAAACAGCGAAGGAGCAAAGTCCCCTGTATATTTTTTCAACCTTTGTCATTATTTCCTCAAAGATTTTCTATTATTTTGTCTGTAATAGCTGATGTTGAAAGAGCCTCCTCGCCGTGAGCGATATCCGCTGTTCTGTAGCCCATTTCAAGGACCCTGTCAACTGCACCTACAATAGCGTCATGCTCTTCGGAAAGTCCAAAAGAATATAGAAGCATCATTGCTCCCGACAGAATGGTTGCAATGGGATTTGCAAGGCCCTTGCCTGCGATATCGGGAGCTGAACCGTGGATAGGCTCATAAAGACCTCTCTTCCCTTCACCGAGAGATGCAGAGGGAAGCATACCGATAGAGCCTGTGATCTGAGAAGCCTCGTCAGAAAGAATATCTCCAAACATATTGGATGTAACGATAACATCAAACTGCGCAGGATTTCTCACAAGCTGCATAGCGGCGTTATCCACAAGCATATCTGTACACTCAACATCGGGATATTCTGCAGCTATCTCGTGAACCACCTTTCTCCAGAGTCTGGAGGATTCAAGAACATTTGCCTTATCTATGCTGATGAGCTTTTTTCTTCTTTTTCTTGCGCTTTCAAAGGCTACCCTTGCAATTCTTTCTATCTCCATACGGCTGTAACATTCGGTGTCGTAAGCTTCCTCGCCGTATTTGCCCTCTCTCATACCGCGTTCGCCAAAATAGATACCGCCTGTAAGCTCGCGGACGATCATGATATCAAAGCCGTTGTCAACTATATCCGCACGCAGAGGACAGTCATCCTTCAGAGCACTATACAGCTTTGCGGGGCGAAGATTTGTGAAAAGTCCCATTGCTTCTCTGATACCGAGAAGTGCCTTTTCAGGACGAATATTACCGGGCAGGGTATCCCACTTAGGGCCTCCCACAGCACCCAGAAGAACGCTGTCGCTTGCAAGGCATCCCGCTACAGTCTCCTCCGGCAAAGGCTTGCCGTGCTTATCAATGGCAATACCGCCGATATCATATGCCGTAAAATTAAATTCATGTCCGAATTTTTTGCCGATGACCTCCAAAACTCTGACGGCGCTGTCTACTATCTCAGGGCCTATTCCGTCACCTTTAAGTAATGCTATGTTGTATTTCATGTTTTTCTCCTTACTTTATCTCACCCTGTTTGATGGCTTCAACGAGACCACCGCAGTTAATTATTTTCTCGATAAATTCGGGAAAAGGCTTTGTCTCAAATTTTTCGCCTGTTGTTTTATCATAAATTACGCCCTTGTCGAGGTCTGCCTCAACCTCGTCACCTTCTTTTATTGCCTTTGCGGCTTCGGGACATTCGACGATGGCAAGACCGATATTTATAGAGTTGCGATAGAAGATTCTCGCGAAGCTCTCCGCGATAACGACGGATATTCCGCTCTCCTTTATGGCAATGGGAGCATGCTCACGGGAAGAACCGCAGCCGAAATTCGCGCCTGCAACCATAATGTCGCCTGCCTGAACCTTTTTAACAAAATCCTTATCGATATCCTCCATGCAGTGAGAAGCAAGCTCCTTTTTGTCAATGGTGTTAAGATATCTTGCGGGAATAATAACGTCTGTATCGACATTGTCGCCGTATTTAAGTACTTTTCCTGTAAAAATCATTCTGCGTTTCCTCCTTTCATATCTTTGCCGGGTCAGCTATCCTGCCTGCGATAGCGGATGCCGCCGCCACAGCGGGGCTGGCAAGATAGACTTCACTCGTTACATCACCCATGCGTCCAACGAAATTGCGGTTTGTTGTTGCAACAGCTCTCTCGCCCGCGGCAAGAATTCCCATATAACCGCCAAGACAAGGACCGCATGTAGGTGTTGAAACAACGCAGCCTGCCTCAATAAAGATCTTGAGCAGTCCGTTTTCCATAGCCTTAAGATAGATATCCTGAGTTGCGGGAATGATGATTGCACGAACATTTTTCGCAACCTTCTTGCCACGCAGAATCATTGCGGCTTCCTCGATATCCTTATAATGACCGTTTGTGCAAGAGCCGATAACTACCTGGTCGATAACCACATCGCCAACCTCGTCGATTGTGCGGGTATTTTCGGGCAGATGTGGGAACGCAACAGTGGACCTTATCTGGGAAAGGTCTATCTCGATAACCTCGTCATACTCTGCATCGGAATCCGCTGTATAAACCACAGGCTTTCTGTCGGAATGCTCGGCTATATATTTAAGAGCCTCCTCATCAGCCTCAAAAATACCGTTTTTCGCGCCGGCTTCGATCGCCATATTGCAAATCGTAAGTCTGTCATAGATGGTAAGGGACTTAACGCCCTCACCGGTAAACTCCATAGACTTATAAAGTGCACCGTCAACGCCAATCTTTCCGATAATATGAAGAATGACGTCCTTACCCGAAACATACTTATTCAGCTTACCCTTCAGCACAAACTTGATAGCGGAAGGAACCTTGAACCAAGCCTTGCCTGTTGCCATTCCTGCTGCCATGTCGGTTGAACCCACACCTGTGGAGAATGCACCGAGAGCACCGTATGTACAGGTATGAGAATCCGCACCGATAACAACGTCACCTGCAACTACCAGACCCTTTTCGGGAAGCAGAGCGTGCTCAATGCCCATTCTTCCAACGTCATAGAAGTGAGTAACCTCCTTCTCATTACAGAAATCACGGCACATCTTGCACTGCACAGCCGCCTTGATATCCTTATTTGGGGCGAAATGGTCCATGACCATAGTCACCTTTTCTTTGTCGAATACATCCCTTGCGCCAATGTTGTTAAATTCACGGATAGCCACGGGGGATGTTATATCATTGCCGAGAACTCTGTCAAGCTCACAGAGAATGAGCTGACCTGCCTCAACCTTGTCAAGTCCTGCGTGTGCCGCAAGGATCTTTTGCGTCATTGTCATTGCCATAATTTCTTTTTCCTTTACCTATTTATAATTGCGCCCTTGTCGGCAGAGCTTACCATAGCGGCATATCTCCTAAGATAGCCGGTGATGTTTTCCTTCTTCTTTATGGGCATTTCCGTCTTTCTCTTTGCTATTTCTTCATCAGAAACCTTAAGAGAGATACTGTATTCGGGTATGTTTATTGAAATTATATCGCCGTCCTTAACATATGCGATAGTGCCGCCGCTTACCGCCTCAGGGGAAACATGACCGATAGAAGCACCGCGTGTTGCTCCGGAGAAGCGTCCGTCTGTGATAAGAGCAACATCCTTGTCAAGTCCCATTCCGGCAATAGCGGAGGTGGGAGAAAGCATTTCTCTCATGCCCGGACCACCGGAAGGACCTTCATAACGGATAACAACAACATCACCCTTAACTATCTTGCCGGCGTAAATTGCCGCAATAGCTTCCTCCTCACTTTCATAGACCTTTGCAGGGCCTTCATGAACAAGCATTTCCGGAGCAACTGCACTTCTCTTAACAACACAGCCGTCGGGAGCGAGATTGCCCCTGAGAACTGCGATTCCACCTGTCTTTGAAAAGGGATTCTGAGCCGTTCTGATAACATCTGTGTTAAGGTTCTTTGCCTGTGCAATGTTTTCGCCAAGGGTTTTTCCCGTCACCGTCATTGCAGAGGTATCAAGAAGTCCAAGCTTTGCGATCTCCGTCATAACAGCCCAAACACCGCCTGCTTCATTGAGATCCTCCATATATGTTGGGCCTGCAGGCGCAAGGTGGCATAGGTTAGGTGTCTTTTCGCTTATTTCATTTACAGTGTCAAGGTTGAATTCAACTTCACATTCGTTTGCAATAGCAGGCAGATGAAGCATTGAATTTGTTGAACAGCCGAGAGCCATATCCATTGTGATCGCGTTTCTTATTGCCGACTCTGTCATAATGTCACGCGGGCGGATATTCTTTCTCACAAGCTCCATAACCTGCATACCTGCGTGCTTTGCAAGCTGGATTCTTGCCGAATATGCCCCGGGAATAGTTCCGTTTCCGCGCAGACCCATACCGAGAACCTCGGTGAGGCAGTTCATAGAATTTGCTGTATACATTCCAGAGCAAGAACCGCAGGAGGGGCAGGTCTTGCACTCAAATTCCTCCAGCTTTGCTTCGTCGATCTTTCCTGCCTTGTATGCGCCAACAGCCTCAAACATAGAAGAGAGGCTGGTTTTCTTTCCGCCAACTCTTCCTGCAAGCATTGGTCCTCCGCTTACAAAAATAGTAGGAATATTGAGTCTTGCCGCCGCCATGAGAAGTCCGGGAACATTCTTATCGCAGTTTGGGATCATAACAAGACCGTCAAAACCGTGTGCCATAACCATTGCCTCGGTTGAGTCAGCAATGAGATCACGTGTTACAAGAGAATATTTCATTCCCACATGACCCATTGCAATTCCGTCACAAACGGCAATCGCAGGGAACACTATCGGTGTACCTCCTGCCATTGCAACGCCAAGCTTAACTGCTTCTGTGATCTTATCCAGATTCATATGACCGGGAACTATCTCATTATAAGAGCTGACAATACCGATAAGGGGTCTGTCCAGCTCCTCACGTGTGAGTCCAAGTGCATTATAAAGCGAACGGTGGGGGGCATTGTGCGCGCCGTTTATTATAGTATCTTTGATCATAATTCTATTCCTTCCTTAAAAATTGCGTTATTGTTCACGGAAACGGGTAAAAAATGTTTTGCACATTTCCGTGGGCAATACATAATAAACCTATTGACGAAAATTGACAAATGTGATATACTTTTCCCGGAGAGTGCCATAAAACGGCGGCGGTTGCTTCCTTATTTTTGAGGAAGTGTAAAACTTTTTGCCTTCCTCATAAAGAGGGAGGTGATGAAAGTGGAAAATGTTACATGGAATGATCTTATTCAGATCGCATTTCTTGTCTTTGCCATTTTATCTTGTTTTTATAACAAAAAAAGATAACCGCCTGACTACCACATAAGGCGGTTATCTTTTAACCAAGTTAGCGTGGAAGCAACCGTCATCGGTGCTCTCCGCTTCTATTATAACCGACTTATCAATTCTTGTCAATAGTTTAATTATAAAACTTTATAACATTTTGGCACAGGGGGCTTTTCTTTTATGAAAAAGCCCCCGATGCGTTGTGTCAAAATATATCAGTTATTGATGAACTTCTCTTCGTCAGCCCAGCTATAGAGCTTTCTGATATCCTTACCAACAACCTCTGAAGGATGCTCAGCAGCGATCTTGCGCATTGCACCAAAGTGAACCTGTGAGCCTGCATCCGACATGTCAAGCAGGAAGTCCTTAGCAAATGTACCGTCCTGAATATCGGAAAGGATCTTCTTCATAGCCTTCTTTGTGTCCTCTGTGATGATCTTGGGACCTGTGATATAGTCGCCGTACTCAGCAGTGTTGGAGATAGAATATCTCATGCCTTCAAAACCGCTCTGATAGATAAGGTCAACGATGAGCTTCATCTCGTGGATGCACTCAAAATAAGCGTTTCTGGGATCGTAGCCTGCTTCAACAAGAGTTTCGTAGCCTGCCTGCATAAGTGCGCAAACACCGCCGCAGAGAACTGCCTGCTCACCGAAGAGGTCTGTTTCTGTTTCTGTGCGGAAGGTTGTTTCAAGAACGCCTGCTCTTGCGCCGCCGATACCGAGAGCGTATGCGAGACCGATCTCAAGAGCATCGCCTGTAGCATCCTGCTCAACTGCAATAAGACAGGGAACACCCTTGCCTGCCTGGTACTCACTGCGAACAGTGTGACCGGGGCCCTTGGGCGCGATCATGATAACGTTAACATTCTTGGGGGGCTTGATGCAGCCGAAGTGAATGTTAAAACCGTGAGCGAAAGCAAGGGTTTTGCCCTCTGTGTGGCTCGGCTCAATGCTTTCCTTATAGAGCTTAGCCTGCTTCTCGTCGTTGATGAGGATCATAATAAGGTCTGCAGCCTTAGCAGCGTCAGCACTTGTCATAACCTTAAGACCCTGGCTTTCAGCCTTTGCCCAGCTCTTGGAGCCTTCGTAAAGACCAACGATTACGTCAACACCTGACTCCTTGAGGTTCAGCGCGTGAGCGTGTCCCTGAGAGCCATAACCGATAATAGCGACTGTTTTGCCGCTCAGCTTGTTCAGATCGCAATCCTGCTGATAATAAATGTTTGCCATGATAAAATTCTCCTTTTATGTACATATTAAATTTTCTTTTTTCTGCCTTTCCCTGCATAGAGAAGGATTATTTATTGAGAAGCGTACCTGCGCCTCTTTCAAGAGCTACGATACCCGTGCGGCACATTTCAAGAATTCCGTAAGGCTCCATAAGCTTTACGAATGCGTCGATCTTCGTTGGGTCGCCTGTAATTTCGATGCAAAGCTCACTTGCCGTATAGTCGATGACCTTTGCTCTGTAAACATTTGCTGCATCAAGAACATCCGAGCGGGTCTCACGGTTGTTTTTAACCTTTATCAGCATAAGCTCACGAGTGATAGGCGCATCGTCAAGCACCTCAACCTTTTTGATGTTGTAGAGCTTCTTCATCTGATTTATCAGCATCTGCCTCATATAATCATCGCCGTCAAGGGTAATTGTGATTCGGGAATAATCGGGATCCTCGGTTTCTCCAACGGTCAGCGCATCAATGTTGAAGCCTCGTCTTGTAAACATACTGGTAACTCTTGTAAGAACACCTGATTTGTTTTCAACATAAACAGCTATTACAAATCTGCTCATTTTCCTGCCTCCTCCTTATCAACAATTATATCATCAATAGAGCCACCCGGGGGAAGCATAGGAAGAACGAATTCATCCTTATCAATTACGGTGTCGATAATAACAGGTCTGCCTGCCTTTACAGCTTTTTCAAAAGCCATTGAAAATTCCTCGGCGGTTTCCGCTCTTATACCGAGAGCGCCGAAAGCCTCTGCCAGCTTAACAAAATCGGTCTGTCTGCCAAGAACGGTGTTTGAATATCTCTTTCCAAAGAACAGCGTCTGCCACTGGCGAACCATACCCAGCACTCCGTTATTCATGATCACTATGATAACCGGAATATTGTACGAGACCGCAGTTGCCACCTCGTTCAGATTCATACCAAAGCTTCCGTCACCGGTGATGAGGACAGTAGTATCTCCGCTTCCCACCTGTGCACCGATCGCCGCGCCAAGTCCAAATCCCATTGTTCCAAGACCACCGGAGGAAACAAATCTTCTCGGTCCGTCAAAATCCGCATATTGGGCAGTCCACATCTGATGCTGTCCAACATCGGTGGCAATAACTGTGTGCGCAGGCTTCTTTTCATTTATGATGTCAAGGACCTTTTTGGGAGTAAGTGCGCCGTGGGCTCTTTCCTCAGCCTTTCTTTCAAGTTCTGCCTCACGAGCTTTGAGTTCGTTGACTTTTTCATTCCATTCGGGATGCTGTATTTGGGGCAAAGCCGCCGCAATTCGCGTAAACGAATCATAAACATCGGCAACAATGCCAATATCAACATTGATATTCTTGTTTATTTCTGCAAAATCGGGATCAAGCTGAATTATCTTGCTGTTTTTGGCAAATTTTGCTGTGTTCCCTGTGGCTCTGTCGCTGAAGCGAACGCCAACTGCAATAATAAGATCGGATTCCTTTTGTGCAAGAGAGGAAGCAAAATGCCCGTGCATTCCCTGCATACCGAGGAAGCGTTCGCAGCTATTGGGAATAGCCGAAAGACCCATAAATGAGCATCCGATATAGGCGTCGATCTTCTCAGCCAGGGCCATGATCTCATCACCCATACCAAGACCTGCCGCACCGCCTCCGATATAGATATAGGGGCGTTTTGCCTCCTTTATCATCTCAACAGATGCGTCGATCTCGCTCTGCTCAGCCTTTGGAAGGGGGATCTTGGGAGAAACATTCTGCTCCCCGAAATCATATTCCGCGATCTGAATATCCTTCGGAACGTCGATAAGGACCGGACCGGGTCTGCCGGATTTGGCGATGCTGAATGCTTCGCGGATAGTATCTGCCAGATCGGCAATATTTTTAACTATGTAATTATGCTTTGTTATCGGCAGGGTAACTCCAACGATATCTATCTCCTGAAAGCTATCCCTTCCCAAAAGAGGGCAAGGAACGTTGCCTGTAATAGCTACAAGAGGAACAGAATCCAACATTGCGGTTGCTATTCCCGTAACCAGATTGGTGGCACCGGGACCCGAAGTTGCAATGCAAACGCCAACCTTTCCCGTTGCTCTTGAATAGCCGTCAGCCGCGTGGGAAGCCCCCTGTTCGTGGGCTGTGAGGATATGATTTATCCTGTCGCTGTTTTTATAGAGGGCGTCATATATGTTAAGCACCTGACCGCCCGGATAACCGAAAACATCGGTAACTCCCTGCTCGATAAGGGTGTTTACGATGATTTCTGCACCTGTCATCTTCATATATAGAACTCCTTATTACTTCTCATCGTCTATCAGTCTGTTAACAGCACTCACAAGCGCTCTCACAGAGGCTTTTATGATATCGTGGCTTATGCCCGTTCCCCAATAGACATTGTTTTTATATTCAATGCTCACATAGGAAGCCGCCTTTGAGCTTGCGCTTCCCTCAAGAGCGTGCTGTGTATAGCTCTGAAGCACATAGTCAAGACCTGTAAGAGAGTGGATAGCATTTGAAACCGCATCAAGACGTCCGTTTCCTTCTGTAACTATCTCCTTTTCCTCTCCGTTTACCGCAATAGTGCAGTAGGCTCTTATATCCTCACCAACATCCTCGTAAACAGCCTTTTTGACCTCTATATTGGATGTGAGGTTGACAAAATCACGCATAAATATGTCATAGACCTCATTTGCCTGAAGCTCTCTGTGCTCGTGGTCTGAAATACTCTTCACGTGATAACCGAATGCCTCGCGCATCTTGGGAGGAAGCACGTGACTGTACTGCGTTTCAAGGATATATCCGATACCGCCTTTACCGGACTGTGAGTTGATTCTTATAACATCCGCCTCATAGACCCTTCCGATGTCGCCCGGATCAATGGGAAGATATGGCACGTTCCATGTTTTTGCATCCTTTTCAACTCTATGCTTCATTCCCTTGGCAATAGCATCCTGGTGAGAACCGCTGAAGGCGGCAAACACAAGCTGACCGCTATAGGGCTGTCTTTCATAAACGTGCATACGGGTGACCTTTTCATAGACCTTTGTTATCTCGGGCAGATTGGTAAAATCAAGTCCGGGGTCGATACCCTGCGAATACATATTCAGCGCAAGAGTTACGATATCAACATTACCCGTTCTTTCACCGTTTCCGAAAAGTGTCCCCTCAATTCTGTCACCGCCTGCAAGCAGACCCATCTCGCTGTCTGCAACTGCGCATCCCCTGTCGTTATGAGGATGGAGGGAAATTATAAGATTTTCTCTGTGCAGAAGATTTTTGCACATATACTCCACTTGATTTGCGTAAACATGAGGCATTGAATGAGAAACCGTTACGGGAAGGTTTATAATTACCTTATCCTCCTGTGTTGGCTCCCAGATCTTTATGACCTCGTTGCATATCTCTGCAGCATATTCCGGCTCTGTGCCTGTGAAGCTCTCGGGAGAATACTCAAATGTGATCTCGCCGTCGCCGTTTTTTCTGGCTTCTTCTCTGTATTTTTTGCAAAGCTCGGCGCCGAATTTAGCGATCTCTGTGATCTCTGCCTTTTCGCGTCTGAAAACCTGCTCCCTCTGAGCTACCGATGTGGAATTATAAAGGTGAACAACTGCGTGCTTTGCACCCCTTATCGCCTCAAATGTCTTTGCAATTATATGCTCACGGGACTGGGTGAGCACCTGTATCGTAACATCGTCGGGTATCAGCCCCTGCTCGATTATAGTGCGGCAAAATTCATATTCAGTTTCAGAAGCCGCAGGAAAGCCCACCTCTATCTCCTTAAAGCCCACCTTGCAAAGAAGCTTGAAAAACTCCAGCTTTTCATCAAGGCTCATTGGAATAATGAGCGCTTGGTTTCCGTCACGCAAATCAACGCTGCACCAAATCGGCGGTTTATCAATATATTCCTTTTTTACCCAATCCATTGTTACACCTGACGGTGCGAAGAATTGCTTTG
>JAZNCT010000055.1:0-22501 GCA_045587665.1 Eubacteriales bacterium | reverse complement strand
CAGCGATAAAATATGATATAATAATATATAATTATAATTACTTTTGGCAGGCTTATTTATGGAGATCGTTATAGACAAAGAAAAAGAAGGAAAAACCGTTCTGGAAATACTGAAAAAAGAGCTGGGGCTCTCCTCTAAAATGATTACTGCGCTGAAGAAAAAAGAAAACGGTATAACGGTTGACAAAGCTCATGTCACAGTCAGATATGTTTTGAAAGAGGATCAGCTTCTTGCCATAGACACCGAGGACACTGAAAGCAATGAAAATCTCTTGCCAATAGAAATGCCTCTTGACATCGTTTTTGAAGATGACGATATCCTCCTTATAAACAAGCCTCCTATGCTCCCTACCCACCCATCTCACGGTCATTTTGACGACACTCTCGCAAACGGTGTCTGCTTTTATATGCGGCAAAAGGGAGCTTTTCCTTTTGTATTCCGCTCTATCAACCGCCTTGACAGAGACACAAGCGGTCTGGTCCTCATAGCAAAAAACCGTCTCAGCGCATCAAGGCTCTATAGCTCTATGAGAAACGGCCTGATATCAAAAAAGTATATAGCCCTGCTTTGCGGAGAGCTGACGAAGCAAAGCGGAACAGTTGACACATATATCAGACGAAAGCAAAAAAGCATAATAACAAGAGAGGTGTGCGGGCCACTGCACGATGCCGCAAGGGCTGTTACCGAATATAATGTGATAGCTGCCTCAAAAGACCTTACGGCCGTTGTTGCCTCACCAAAGACAGGAAGAACCCATCAACTGAGGCTTCATTTTTCGTATCTTGGAGCCCCTATTATGGGAGATGAGCTTTACGGCAGTGCTTCAAATACTATCGGCCGTCAAGCCCTTCACGCATTCAGTCTGACCTTTCCTCACCCAACACTTGGCAAAGTGATCACTTTTAAGGCACCTCTGCCCAGAGATATGAAAACAGCAGCAGAGCTCCACCATATAAAAATCGAGGTTTAAAAATTGAACAATTATGTAAAAACATACAAAAGTCCCGATAGCAAAAGGTCAATACCGACCGCTTCCAAAATAATATATGCACTAACCGCCCTCACAGCAGTTTTTCATATAATATCGTTTTTTTCTTCGGGGCTTTCGGATTTCATCAACAAATATATCAGCTCCGCCATTCGCTTTCTACTTGCAAAGCTAACAGGTCTTGTGCCTTTTTCCTTGGCAGAAGCTCTTATATTTCTACTTCCGATCATAGCATTTCTTCTCATAAGATTTGCTGTTAAAAATTTCAGTGATTCATGGAGATCGGTTTGCGTTTATATGGCTTCTATGCTGTCTGTTGCCTGTGCATTTTATGTACTTTTCTTCTGGAGCTTCGGAGTGGGGTATAACACAGAAACTCTTGATAAAAAGCTTGGGATAGAACGGGAAAGCATCAGCACCGAAGAGCTATATGAAACCGCACAGCTGCTCTGCGAAAAGGTGAACGAAGCTTCGAAAAATATACACTTCAGGAAAAAGAACTTTTCCGTTATGCCCTATAGCATATCGGAGCTTTCGGACAAGCTTTGTTCAGCATTTAAAAACCTTCCAAAGGAGAACGATATCCTCTCAAATATGTCAAGCAATCTGAAGCCGGTGATCATGAGCGAGGCAATGTCCTATACCCATATAACGGGAGTTTATACCTATTTCACAGGTGAAGCCAATATAAACGTAAGCTTTCCGGATTACACTCTCCCCTTCACCGCCGCACACGAGCTTGCACACCAAAGAGGAATTGCCCGTGAGGATGAAGCAAACTTCATCGCATTTCTCGTTTGCACCGAAAGCGATGACCACTATCTAAAATACAGCGGATATCTCAGTATGCTGGAATATTTCCTCAGCGCAATCTACTATACCGCTCCGGATCTATATCCCGCGATAATACAAAGTTTAAACCATAACACGGTTTATGAAATGAGTGCCTATCACAAGTTTTTCGATAAATACCGAGATTCTTTTATCAGCGATATCAGCTCATCTATTAACGATGCCTATCTCAAGCTCAACGGAACAGAGGGGGAGATAAGCTACGGTCTTGTGATCGACCTTGCAGTTGCTTATTATAAAAAACAGTAAAAAGGAGGTAAGGCATAATGAAAAAATATTTTCTGCCCTTCTTTTTGGCCATTGCCATAGTTCTCCCTTCAATTTTTGTTCTGCCGATCTCATCTATCGGAGAGAATATCCCCACAATTTTCATCAATGATGATGCTTGGTACAAATACAGACTTTTGCCTGTTATCAATGAAAATGAGGAGCCTTGTATTCCGGTAACCGCCTTTACAGCAGTGCCGGGAATATCGGTCACCTTTGATCAAAGCTATATGTGCTATGTTATAACCACCGAGGACGAAAGATTTCTCTCAATAAATGTTGAAACCAAACGCTATCTAAATCAAGACGGTGAAAGAGGCAGCATATCAGTTTTAGGCGAGGAAGAAGAATACTATATATCCGCAAAAAAAGCTGCAGACCTTCTTGGAATCGGAATAGAGCAAGCTGTTTTTTATGACAAGGATGTTGTGAGACTTTATTCAGAAGAAGAGCTTCACCCCCTTGAAATAATAATAGATTATTATGTTGCCGCCCCCGATGTTTTCATCGACGGTGCAAGCTCCGGCGGTTCGGTAAACAGGGGCAAAATTCTTTCCTGCGTGCTTGATATTTCTCACCTGAAAAACAATTCTATAGCAAGCATGATCCAACTTGCCGAAAGCATAAACATCACCATGACCTTTGCGCTGGATTATAAATTTGCCGAAGATCCTAAAAACACGGCAAGAATCCTGAATCTTGCCTCGGACGGCCATAGCTTTGCAATTAGCATTGACAAAAGCAGTGATGTTCCTGCCTTAGAGCAAGCAAAACGCTGCAACGCAGTTTTCACACGTCTCATAAAACAAAAAACCTTACTTATACTTTTTGAGGGAGATAGCGCAGAGCTATCACAAAACGGCTACAATATTCTGAACACATCTGCAAAAATATCCCAAATAAATAATGTTGAAGATTTTAACTTTAAAAGAAACAGAGCCATTATTCTTGACAGCATCGACATAATGAACCAAACAAAGTTAATTGCCATTGTGAGAACGGCAGAAGCAGACGGAAGAAAAACCTCAGCTCTTAATCCCCTATGCGGAAAATAGAAAAAATTTTCGTGATATCAAAAACCACATGAAAGAAAGGTAAAGGCTTTTATAAAGTCCGGTAACAAAATGAACGAGAAAAAGAAAATACTCATAGTTGAGGACGAAAGCAACATTGCTCAGATACTTGCCGTAAACCTTATGCTTGCAGGCTATGAATACGAGATAGCCTCAGACGGAGAAGAAGGCCTTAGCAAGGCTCTGACAGGCGGATTCGATCTTATTCTGCTGGACCTTATGCTTCCAAAAATGAACGGCTTTGAGGTTTGCGCAAGAGTCAGAAAAAAGCTTGCCACACCTATAATAATGGTTACGGCGAGGGAGGAAGAAAAAGACAAGATCCTCGGTCTTGACACGGGTGCTGACGACTATGTAACAAAACCCTTTTCATTCAGCGAGCTGCTTTCACGCATAAAAGCAAACATTCGCCGGAGTGCAAATGAACTGGTGAACCCCGCAAAAGAAGAAAGCACAGAAGAAAGCTCCATAAAGATCAGAGGGCTTTGCATAGACACCGAAAAATATGATGTCACACTTGAAGGAGAGCAGATTTCTCTTTCAAGACAGGAATATGATCTGCTGCTCTTTCTTGCAAAGAATTTAGGCAAGCCTTATACAAGAGAACAGCTTATGGAAAACGTTTGGGGATATGAAGGCTATCTGGGAGATATACGTGCCGTTGACGTAACTGTTTCACGTCTTCGTGCAAAGCTTGAAAAGGACCCCTCAAATCCCGAATATCTTCAGACCAAGCGTGGCATCGGGTACTATTTAAAATAAAAAATCAGAAAAGAGATCGGCATTATGTATAGGAGTCTGTATTCCAAAATAATACTTATCCTTGTTGTGTTTATCATCACCGTTATGAGTGTTGTTGCGGTGGTGCTTCTCGGCAATATATACAGCTATTATTCGGGAGCATTCAGCAAAAATATGGAGAACACCTTCAGTGAAGGCTCCCCCCTTTATACAGAGCTTAAAGGTGCTCTTGACAAAGACGATTATGTTCGCCGCCAAAAGGAGACCCTGCTTTCCTACAGCAGTATTCTTGGCATCGACAGCTACCGAAATTTTTACATTCTCGATATGGGCGGAAACCGCCTTGAAAGCTCTGATGCTTCAAGCAGTGCTTCTCTCGAAAAAACGCCTAATCTTATAAGTGCCATGAACAAAAAAACATCAGGCACCCAAAGCCAGGCTGTTTCATACACCGATTACGCTCTTTATATCGAGCGCGAGGGTAAAGAGTGCATAATCTATATAAAGGATACTCAGGATGATATGCGCCAGCTCAGCTGGAGACTCTTCTCTATCATTCTTCAATCTATACTTATCGGTCTTGTTATTGCCGTTGTAATGGCATTTTTCCTTTCAAAAGCTATTACAGCTCCCATCCAAAACCTCACAAAAGGCGCACAGCTCGTAGCTGCAGGTGATTTTTCTCATAAGATAGAGGTACACTCAAAAGACGAGATAGGCGTTCTGACCGGAACCTTTAATCACATGAAAAAAAAGCTTAAAACAACTATTGACGAGGTTGCAGGCGAGAGACAAAAACTTGAAACAGTGTTCTCACACTTGCAGGCAGGTGTTGTTACCTTTACAGACGAGGGAAAGGTGCTAAACATCAATCCCTTTGCAAAGGATCTTTTGGCAGATAGATTCAACAGCGGCTTTACTTTGACAAAGCTCCTTGATCTCTTTGATATCCAAAGTGCCGAGGAGGTGGGCAAAGAAGAGCTCCCCGATGATAACAATATTATTTTCGATGAAGTCATTTTTGCCGACAGAGTGCTTGAAGTTAACTTTGGCGGTATTCGATATAATGAAGGCGGAGAGATGAGAGACGGGGTTATAACCGTTATCCACGATGTAACCTCCAGATACGAGCTTGACAAAGCAAGAAGAGAATTTGTCGCAAATGTTTCACACGAGCTGAGAACACCCCTCACTTCAATAAAGGGTGCCTGCGAAACAGTGCTTGAACACCCTGAGCTCCCCGATGAGATAAGAAAAAAGCTCCTTGAAATGACTGTTAGCGAGAGCAACAGAATGACTGGCATAGTCAAAGATCTGCTGACCCTTTCAAGGCTTGATAACAAGCGAACAAAATGGCAGATAGTTGAGTTTGATATGAACGAATCTCTGCGACATCTTTGCGATGTAATGAATGTGGACGCCACCACACACGACCACAAACTTATTCTCCAGGCAGACGATTCTTTGCCTAAGATACGAGCCGATAAGGACAGAATTGATCAGGTCATAGTAAATATCATTTCAAATGCTATCAAATATACCCCCGACGGCGGTACTATAGTTGTGGGAACCTCTATGGCAGACAGAGATAATATCATAGTTCGCATTATGGATAACGGTCTCGGAATTCCCGAAAAGGATCTGCCGAGAATTTTTGAACGCTTCTACAGGGTTGAAAAAGCAAGAACAAGCGACACCGGCGGAACAGGTCTGGGACTTGCTATCGCCAAAGAGCTTATAGAAGCTCACGGCGGAAGCATCAAGATACAGAGCAAGCTGAATGTAGGCACTATCGTTGATATCACACTGCCTGTTAAAACAAAGCTTGAAAATGACGCTGATAAGGAATAAATTAAGGAGAAGGACATATGAAAAACAGCAAAAAAACTGCCGATCTTATAAAAACTGCAATTATAGCTCTGCTTTTTATAATGACATTATCCTTGGTTTTTTGCCATTTCATTGCACTCCGACAAGAAAACGAAAATGCCGCCGCTTCTGAAAATCTGAATTTAAACCTTAAAAATTTCGAAGGCTCTGAGCAAAACGGTATAAAAAAATCCGATCTTTTGCCTGCGACTATAGCAGTTAAAAAAGAGGCGGGAAGCATCTCAGCCTTAAGCCATGGAAGCGGATATAT
This sequence comes from Eubacteriales bacterium, assembly GCA_045587665.1. Lineage (GTDB taxonomy): Bacteria > Bacillota > Clostridia > Oscillospirales > CAG-272 > SIG710. The sequence continues at coordinate 16,440 of JAZNCT010000055.1, read as the reverse complement.
AAAAGAAGTTTATTCTCTGCTTGACACAAACATTGAATTTATGCTCAGCAGTTCCTGTAATTCTCTCACAGATGAAGACCCGGAAGCTTTTGATAAGGCTCTTTCCAGGAATAAATATATCTATATAAAATATCACAAGCCCATACCTGCTGTTTTGGCTTATATACACGCTAAAAACAGCGGAGATGAGGATATATCAGAAACGATAGGTGCCAAAACAGGTCAGCTCTGCATTTCTGAGCTTCTTATCTTCCCCGACAGCATCGAAAACAATTCCCTTTTCGCTATGGCAAAGGCCGCAGAAGGTGAAACGGTTAGCTTCAGAGTTGCCGTTATACCTGACACAAAGCTCATAAAAACCTCGGATTTTGACATATACAGAGAAGCAGACATAATGACCGATGCCGCTTTTTTCGGCAGAAAAAACAACAGCTCCGTCGCGCCCTCAACTCTTATCTACAACAGCTCCCAAAGCAATTATAAATTGGAATTTAAAAGGGGCACTGCAGGACTTTCTTTAAATACACAGCTGCAATCAGAGCTTGCAAAGAGCCTCGGGATCAATCCCGACAAAACAGGAAGCTATTTTGATCAGGTTATTAAAGGTACTGTTTTTATGGCAACCCACGGTACGCTTACCGTATGCGACAACAGCATTATCTATTCGACCTCCGGAAACATAGGCGGTGGAATTGAGCTTTCTATATTTTCGGGCAAATCTCAAGAGCATAACCACAGCCTTTCTCAGTGCCTTGCCATTGCCGAATCGCTTGCTGAAAATCTGAAGCTTATTGATGAATCATCTATCCTTGGCAGAGAGGCAGAGATCCTTATCACGAATCTCCACCGAAACGATGACAACATAGTTCTTGAATACGGATATTTTTATGAAAACATACCGATTGCAAATTATACAACTGCACTGAGGATCGAAATGTCTTCCAAAAAGCTCACAAGGCTGGAGCTTTTTCCCTGCTCTGCCACATCAAACAAGGCTGATAAGCAAAAAAGCATTTCCCCCGGCTGGGTTCTCAATATTATGCAAAACAACCCAGACGTAAACGGTCTTTACACCCTTGTTTACAAATACAAAGAGACCGAAAGCGGCATTTTTGAAGCCGAATGGATCCCTTCAAAAATAAAAAGCTGATATGAAAGGAGAATATAATGAACTGGGAAAACATCAAAAAATTCATGATAATTCTCCTTGCGTGCGCAAACGTATTTTTGGCCTTTATGCTTATCGGGCAAAGAAGTATAAAAATTTATGACGATGAATCTATTGAAAACATTAAAAACATTCTCAGTATGAGCGGCATTGAGGCAGAAGAAAGATTTTTGACAATGAAAACAGAAGATCTTCACATATATCGTTGCGATATCCCGCAAGATTATGCTTCATTGGTTTCAGGATATCTTATGAATTCAGACATTTTCGATACATTCGCCACCCCGGATTCGGTAGAATTTTTCAGCGAAAAGGGCGAACAGCTTTCGGTGGGAAAGAATTTTGATATAAAATATGACTGCGGAAAAGAAATATCCTTTTCGGAAGAAAACAAAAAGATTTCAAAAAACAAAGAAAAAGAGCTTGAGGAGATTCTTTCATCCATACTTCTTAAAGGGCCGGATTTTGGACTTATTATCGAAAATGCCACTACGGACGGTGGACTGATAAAAACAAACATTATTCAGACACTTATGGATACACCGATCAGAAATCATACCCTATGCTGTATTTTTGAGAATGATCGGATCATCAGTATCAGCGGTAAATGGTGTTTTTTGACGATAAATGAAAAATCCTCTGCACATTTACTTGACAGCGTTAATATATTGTTTAGTGAAAAGAGTTCTGTTGATATTGGGGAAGCGAATTCGGGCTCTTCTGAAAAGGTCACTGCAACCACCAAAAGCGTCCGTCAAATGGAACAATGCTATTGTTCGCATCTCTCGAATGATTCCTCGACCCTATATCTCATCCCCTCATGGCATATCGACTGGAACGAAGAGGAGGCAGAAGATTCATATTTCAATGCCGTAAACGGTGATAAAACATTTTTTGAAGCAAATGTAAACTAAAATGGCTCACATTGTTATCTTTTTGTCATTTTGTTAAAAATAATATAAAAAATGTTTAAGTATTCGTTTTCAATTTACCTGAAATTGTGATATAATATAAAGAGGTGTTTAAAATAAACACCTTTGCTTGATTATTTCACATATTTTATATATAACCCTGAAAAGAAGAGGTTTCACCTAATGGAAAGATACATAGTTAACGGCGGCCATGAGCTGCACGGCGATGTTGAAATAAGCGGCATGAAAAATGCAGCTCTCCCAATCGTTGTTGCAAGTATTCTGACCGGCGAAAAATGCACTATAGAAAACCTGCCGGCGATAAGTGATGTAAAAAAATCCCTGGACATTCTTGAGGCAATGGGAGCAAAGATCACATATGTTGACAAAAACTGCGTTACTATTGATTCGGCAAATGTGAGAGGCGGAATTTCTCCATATGATCTTGTAAGCAAAATGAGGGGCTCAACATATCTTATCGGTGCAGAGCTTGCAAGATTTGGCAAGGCCAAGGTAGGTTGGCCCGGCGGATGTGATTTTGGTGTGCGCCCGATCGACCAGCATATAAAGGGCTTTGAGGCACTTGGAGCTAAAGTTTCTGTTGATACTGAAAGCGGATACATTTATGCCGATGCCAAAAACGGTCTTCACGGCAACTCTGTTTATTTTGACGTAGTTTCTGTTGGTGCAACTATAAACGTTATGATTGCAGCGGTTCTTGCCAAGGGTAAAACTGTTATTGACAATGCGGCAAGAGAGCCTCACATAGTTGACCTTGCTAATTTCTTTAACACCTGCGGTGCAAAGATCACAGGCGCAGGAACAAGCGTTATTAAGATTCAAGGAGTTGAAAAACTTCACGGCTGTACATATGCTATCATTCCCGACATGATAGAAGCAGGCACATTTATGGCAGCGGTCTCTGCCGCAGGCGGAAGGATATGCGTTAAAAACATTATCCCAAAGCATATGGAGAGCGTTTCTGCAAAGCTCGAGGAAATGGGAATGGTGATAGCAGAATTTGACGATTATATGACCATTGAAAGGGTTAAACCTCTAAACCGTATTCAGATAAAAACTCTCCCCTACCCGGGATTCCCCACAGATATGCACCCACAGCTGACTTCTGTTCTTTGCATTGCCGAGGGAACAAGCACCGTTACCGAAGGTGTTTGGGACAACAGGTTCAGATATGTTGAAGAGCTGCAGAAAATGGGGGCTGACATCACCGTTGAGGGCGTTTCTGCAAAGGTAAACGGTGTTCCAAAACTACACGGAGCTTCGGTAAAGGCTGTGGATCTGAGAGCAGGAGCCGCAATGATAATTGCAGGTCTTGCCGCAGAGGGTACCACTGAGATAACGAATATCATTTCTATTGAAAGAGGCTACGACGATATTGTCGGAAAGCTTAGAAGCCTTGGTGCTGACATAGTAAAAATTGAAGATTAGTTCAAAGAGCTTGCTGAAAATAATCAGCAAGCCCTTTTTTTAATATTATTTCAAAACTGACCGTCTTCTCTTTGCGTATCAATTATAAAATATTATGATCTCTCTCCCCATTTATTAAAAGCTAACAAGTCTCTATGTTTATGATATCATATCTTATCCAAATTGTAATGTCATTTTGTATTCAATATATAAAAAAACAAGATCTTCTCAGATCTTGTTTTTTTATATCAATTTTGAGATCTTTCACCCAAAATCAGCCTGTACTTCTGATAGAAGGATTCAAAGTAACCGCCGTCAAGTGCGTCTCTTATCTTTTGCATAAGCTCATTATAAAAATAAAGATTATGCATAACAGCAAGTCTCATACCGAGAGATTCTTTTGCCTTTATTAAATGTCTAACATATGAACGGCTGTAGCTTCGGCAGGCAGGGCATCCGCAGTTTTCATCAAAGGGTCGTGCGTCCTTTGCATATTTTTCATTGCAAAGATTCATTTTTCCGTGCCATGTAAACAGATTTCCGTGTCTGGCATTTCGGCTGGGCATAACGCAATCAAAAAAGTCAACACCCATATGAACCGCCTCAAGAATATTGCAGGGTGTTCCCACACCCATAAGATATCTTGGCTTGTGCTTTGGCATATGAGGCTCAACCGCGTCTATTATCCTATACATATCCTCTGTTGCCTCTCCAACGGCAAGACCGCCTATAGCATATCCGTCAAGATCAAGCTCTGAAATGCGCTTCATATGATCTATGCGAAGATCTTCATATGTTCCACCCTGACCAATTCCAAAAAGCATCTGTTTTTTGTTTATAGTTTCGGGGAGCTTATTTAGCCTGTCCATTTCATTTTTGCATCTTACAAGCCAGCGTGCCGTGCGGTCACAGGAATTCTTAACATAATCATAGGGGGCAGGATTTTCAACACATTCATCAAATGCCATAGCAATGGTAGAAGCCAAATTCGATTGTATCTGCATACTTTCCTCGGGGCCCATAAAAATACGCTTGCCGTCTATATGAGATGCAAATTTAACTCCTTCCTCAGTGATCTTACGAAGCTGAGAAAGCGAAAAAACCTGAAATCCGCCGCTGTCGGTAAGCACAGGTCTATTCCAATTAAAAAACTTGTGAATTCCGCCCATTTCGTGTATAAGTCTGTCTCCCGGGCGCAGATGAAGATGATAAGTGTTTGAAAGCTCAACCTGACAGTTCAGATCAATAAGATCCATAGTTGAAACGCCGCCTTTTATAGCCGCGCAGGTTCCCACATTCATAAACACCGGAGTTTGTATATCTCCGTGAACCGTATGAAGGCAGCCTCTTCTTGCCCTGCCCTCTTCTTTAATAAGATCAAACATTTTATATCCTTTCGGGCCGGATCAAAGTCTTTCAAACTGTTTATCCAGCATAGTTTTTGTCATTTCAATGGCAACCGGCCTGCCGTGTGGACAGAAGGTTATATCCGGCATTTCCATCAGCTTTTTGCACAGCCATTCAATATGCCCCTCAGAATACTGTCTTCCCGCTTTTATTGCGGCCTTGCAAGAGGCCTGATAAAGCGCTTTTTCAAAAACCAGATCCCTTGTCAGGGCAACATTACCCGTTCCTGATAGCAATCTTTCGGCAAAGGTCTGAAATATGTCGGGAACTGCCTGCAGTGATATTCCCGTCGGAGCTGAATGTACAGAAACTTTACCTTTCGAAGTATTAAAGGTAAAGCCCGCAAGCTCTATCTCGCTGCGGTATTGATCAAGTATATTACATTCCTCTCCCCCAAGGCTGATCTCTATGGGAAGCATAAGCATTTGAGAAGCCTGTTCACGGCTTTTCATAATCTCTTTAAAACGCTCAAAAATTATGCGTTCATGAGCGGCGTGCTTGTCAACGATAAGCATTTTTTCCCCAAGATCAATGAATATATAAGAATTGAACACTTCTCCAACGATTCTGTAATGAGGAATGATCTTCTTTTCTTCTTTTTCTGCCGGCAAAGCTTTTTCTTCGGATTTCTGAGGCTTTACCTCTCCCGGCAAAATTTCTTTTCTGGGGGAAGGCTCCTGCTCTTCAGTAACTTTTCCGGATCCGTCTTCAACAGGCTTTGCCACAAATCGGTCAGAACCTATAACATGGGGAATGGAGAACACAGGCTCAGCTTCAGGCAAAGGCTTTTCGATGCTGTCAGCAACCATTTTGGGATTTACACTCTCAGTCTTCGGTGCTGTCCGAGCTTCCGATTTTAAAGAAAGCTTATCGTCAAGCGAAAGTTGCTTAGGCTTTGGCGCACTTCTGTCGTTAATGGGAACAAATGCCGAAAGGGGATTTTGCTTTTTGGGGGCTTCAGCTTCATATTTCTTTGAAAAAGCAGTTTTGCCTGTTGTCATATTCCGATATTCAGCCGCTGAAACGTGACCGTTTTCAAGGTGCACTTCAGGTCTGCTTATATTCTTTTCAAGCGTGTTTCTAACCGCATAATAGATGCTTTCAAAAACAGGCTTTTCGTTTGAAAACTTAACTTCAAGCTTTGAGGGATGAACATTTACATCAACAGTTCTTGGGTCAATATCCACAAAAAGCACACAGCAAGGGAACTTTTCGGGCGGTATATAAGAGGAATATGCCTGTTCTATTGCCGCCATTGCTGTTTTGCTTTTAACATATCTGCCGTTTATAAAGAAGTTCTGATAATTTCGGTTGGCTCTCACGTTATCGGAACGTCCTATATAACCGCTGACGCTTATTTCACTTACGCAAGGCTCCACCAAAAGCATTTTTGAGGCAAAGTCTCTGCCAAAAACGGCATAAAGTGCACTCATCACCTTTCCGTCACCCGAGGTTTCGAGCCTGACCACGCCGTCGGAGATAAATTTTATGGCTATCTCAGGATGAGAAAGTGCTATCTTTTCAACAGCCGCAGAAACAGCCATTGCCTCGGTAACATCCTTTTTAAGGAACTTTCTTCTTGCAGGAACATTGTAGAAAAGGTCTTCAACTATAACAGTAGTACCGTCCGAAGCACCTCTCTCTGTAACACCCACAATGTTTCCGCCGTGGGATTCAACCATAGCACCCATTTCGTTATCACGGGTTTTGGAAATTATCCTTACATTTGAAACCGAGGATATAGCGGCAAGTGCTTCTCCTCTGAAGCCCAGGGACATAATAGCCTCAAGGTCTTCAGCGTCCTTTATCTTGCTTGTTGCATGGCGGCGCAGCGCCGTTGGCAGATCCTCCGGATCAATTCCGCAGCCGTTATCAGAAACCCTCATAAAGGCGGTGCCGCCCTTTTGTATTTCAACAGTTATACTGTCAGCGCCCGAGTCAATAGAGTTTTCCATCAACTCTTTGATCACAGAGGATGGGCGGTCAACTACCTCGCCTGCGGCAATCAGGTTTGCCACGGCAAAGCTGAGTACATTTATTTTTCCCACGGCAAATCCTCCTTATTTTTATTTAAGCTTTCGCTGTATCTCAAACAAAAGCTGCATAGCCTCATATGGGGAAAGGGTATTGAGATCTATTGCCTTCAGCTCTTCTATCGCCTGTTCTCTTAGGCTTTCTTCAAAGCTTATAGTCATTTCTTCTTCAATGGGATCGGAGCTTGAAGCACTTGCATTGCCAAACTTTACAGAGGTCTTTTCGATAGAAGCAAGAATATCCTTTGCTCGCTTTATTACCTCTCCCGGAAGACCTGCAAGCTTAGCCACCTCAATACCGTAGCTGTCATCTGTTGAGCCTCTTATTATCTTGCGCAAAAATGTTATGCTGTCTCCGCGCTTTTTAGCCGCTATATTATAATTGATTATTCCGTCAAATTCTTCCTCAAGGGAAGTAAGCTCGTGATAATGTGTTGCAAAAAGTGTTTTTGCACCGATCTTTTTTGAATTTGTATATTCGGCTATAGCCCTTGCAATGCTCATACCGTCAAAGGTGCTTGTTCCTCTTCCTATCTCATCATAAACAATGAGCGAACGCTTTGTAGCATTTTTGAGAATATAAGCCACCTCGTTCATTTCCAGCATAAAGGTTGACTGACCCGATGCCAGATCATCCGAAGCACCGACTCTGGTAAACACCTTGTCAACAATACCTATTCTCGCATCGGATGCAGGAACAAAGGAGCCTATCTGAGCCATAACAACGCAAAGCGCAACCTGTCTCATATATGTTGATTTACCTGCCATATTGGGGCCTGTTATCAGCATAAGACGCTTTGAACGGCAATCAAGATCGGCATCGTTTGGCACAAAATATGTATCCCTTACAAACTGTTCAACAACAGGATGCCTGCCGTCCTTTATCACAACAGAATCGCTGTCATCAACCTCCGGGCAAATATATTTATTATGTGCCGCAACAGTGCCAAGAGACATATAAACATCTATCTCCGCAAGGAGGGCCGCTGTTTTCTGAATTCTGTCGCTGTTCTCCGAAGCAAAGGCGCGCACTTGCTGAAAAAGGTCATATTCAAGACTGCATATCTTGTCTGCCGCCCCAAGAATGGTAGATTCCATATCCTTTAGCTCCTGGGTTATGTACCTCTCGCAGTTTGTAAGTGTCTGCTTTCTTATATATCTTTCGGGAACCTGGTCTATGTATGACCTGGTAACCTCTATATAGTAGCCAAAAACCTTGTTATAGCTGATCCTCAGCTTTGGTATGCCGGTTGTTTCTCTTTCTTCCTTTTCGATTTTGGCTATCCAGTTCTTTCCGTCTGACATAACCGAGCGCAGATAGTCAACATCCTCGTTGTATCCGTCGCATATCATACCACCGTCTCTGACCGAGAATGGAGGATCGGAAACGATTGCGGCATCTATTCTTTCTTTTACATCCGAAAGCTCGTCTATCTCGCAAACTATCCTGCAAAGCTCACTGCTCTCGCACCCCGAAAGAAGTCTTTTAAGCTCGGGAATGACCCTAAGTGTGTTTGCAACAGCACGCAGATCCTTGGCATTTGCCGAGCCATATACTATCTTTGAAATAAGTCTTTCAAGATCGAGCACGTCCGAGAGAAGGATCCCTGTTTCCTCTCGGAGCATAAAATTATCATAAAATTCCTTTACCGCACTTTGACGGCGAAGTATTTTTTTTGTAGAAAGCAATGGATGCTCTATCCATTTGCGAAGCATCCTTGCGCCTGCCGCAGTCTTTGTTTTGTCAAGGACCCAAAGCAGAGAACCTTTTTTCTCCTTTGATCGCATAGTTTCGATCAGCTCCAGGTTTCTCCTTGTGTTTATATCCATTTCAAGATACTGACCGCCGCCATAAACATTCAGTTCTTTGATATATGAGATGTCACCCTTTTGAGTTTCTCTTATGTAGTCAAGCAGAGCACCAACAGCACAGCAGAGTGCCTTGTCAGAGGAAGTGCTTTCGCGTTTTTCGCTTCCAAACTGCTCTTCAATGCGCGAGAGCGCATCCGAATATTCAAAGCGGTGAGGCTGATTTTCGCTGACAAGAGCCCCTACCCTGTCACTTATAAAACGATCAAGCTCGGGTGCCTTTGAAAGTCCGATGTTTGTCAATATTTCGCTTGGAGCATATGTGCCTATCTCATTCTTAAGCTGATCGGCCATATTCTCACCGGAAAATGATGTTGCATAGACCTGGGCTGTTGAAACATCTGCAAAGCCCACAGCACATTCAAGCTCACCAAGATACACGGCGCAAAGATAATTGTTTTTTGAATCGGTCAGGAGATTTGTCTCAAGCAAGGTTCCGGGCGTAACCACCCTTACCACCTCACGGCGAACAAGCCCCTTTGCCTGGGAAGGATCCTCGGTCTGCTCGCAGATAGCAACCTTGTATCCTTTTTCGATAAGTCTGCCTATATATCCCTCTGAGGAGTGGAAAGGAACACCGCACATCGGTGCCCTCTCCGCTTCTCCGCAATCACGGCCGGTAAGGGTAAGATCAAGCTCCCTGGAGGCAGTTTTGGCATCGTCAAAAAACATCTCGTAAAAATCACCGAGACGGTAAAAAAGCAGATAGTCCTTATACTGTTTTTTTATCTCAAAGTACTGCTCCATCATCGGAGTCATAGCAAATACCTCGTAAATCTAAAAATCTTTTAGTGACAGCCGTGGCAGGTGCTGCAGTCATGTGTGCAGGAAGATGGATCCTGACCCGTTATAGTCATGGTTATAGTCTGGTTCACCTCGTTCATAAGTGCGTTCACATCAGCCTGTGCCCCATCAAGCTCATTGAAAACAGGGTTTGCTGTTATCTTTTTATAAAGCTCGTCTATCTTATTCTGGATCTTTCCGATAAGCTCCATATCCTTATCGGACTTCTCATATTCATATGTGAGCGCCTTTTGCTGAACGTCATATTCCATCATAGCCTTGCTAAGTTCAACATCCTGGTCGTATGCGTCCTTTGCCTTGTTAAGGCGGATCATTCTCTCATCATTTTTTATTGCTTCGCCGAGCATAACGGCAATGTCCATAATTTCCATTTTATTTTCTCCTTAAAGCTTAAATTTTCTCTCCATACAGGGCAAAAGCCTCTGCACGGTCTATTTTTATATTAAGATATTTTCCCTCGTCGGAGTTCTCTCCTTTGAAGAATACTATCTTATTTCCCTCTGTTCTTCCGCTAAGCAGCTCCGGATTATTCTTGCTCTCCCCGTCACAAAGAACTCTCACTTTCTTGCCAACAAAAGGCTGATTTTTTGAGAGAGATATCTCATTTTGCACTCTGAGAAGCCGAGCAAATCTTTCGCTTTTAATTTTCTCATCCACCTGCTCCATTTCGGCTGCCGGGGTTCCCTTTCTCGGTGAGTAGATGAATGAGAATATCATATCATATTGCACTGTGCGAAGCATATTAAGCGTCTGCTCAAAATCCTCCTCACTCTCTCCGGGAAAGCCAACTATTATATCGGTGGTTATGGCAATATCAGGCATTTTTTCTCTGATATATCGCACAGTTTCAAGATACTGCGCTTTATTATAATGGCGATTCATAGCCTTCAGCATAGCATCACTGCCCGATTGAAGCGGCAGATGAAAATGACGTGCTATCTTTTCATTTTCCGCCATAACGTCTATAAGCTTTTTTGAAGCATCCTTTGGGTGGCTGGTCATAAAACGAAGCTTAAAATCTCCTTCGATATGTGAAAGCCTTGCCATAAGATCCGCAAAATCATATTCTTCGCCCCTGGCATAAGAATTTACGTTTTGCCCGAGCAGAGTTATATCTTTGTAACCCTCTTTTGCTAAGGTCTCAACCTCGGAGACTATATCCTCCATGCGGCGGCTGCGCTCTCTTCCTCTCACATAGGGTACTATGCAGTATGAGCAGAAATTGTTGCAGCCATACATAATGCTTACCCAAGCGCGGTATTTGCTCTCGCGCTCAATCGAAAGCCCCTCGGCAACAAGGTATTCTTCTTCCTCAGGGCAAAAAATCCTCTTGCCTTTTACTGTTTTTTCGTATAGGAGCTCAGGCAAGCGATGAAGCCCCGATGTGCCGAAAATAAAATCCACATATGGATAACTGCGTTTTATCTCCTCACAGCGGTGGCCCTGAGTGACCATGCAGCCGCAAACACCGATCATAAGATCCGGATTTTTTGCTTTTAAATGCTTAAACTGACCGATGCTTGAAAGCGCCTTTTGCTCGGCGTGTTCACGTACGGCACAGGTATTGACAAGAATAAGGTCGGCATTATCTGCCTCGCAGATTATATCATAGCCCATCGCCCTTGACATACCTGCCAGCTTTTCGCTGTCTGCCTCATTTTGCTGACAGCCGAAGGTGAGAACATAGGCGCGCATCGGCTCACCCTTTTTCTCCGCACGCGCGGTGTTGAGCGCAAGCATTTTCTCCGAAAACTCAAAGGTGCGCTTCATCACCTCGGGCGGCACAAGACTGTTTATCTTCTTTTCAGACATTATACAAATTCCTTAAATATAAAAATACATTATATTATAACATTAAAAGTCGTTTTCTGTCAAGAGGAACGCAAAATCGCACTCAAGACCAAAATCATTCTTTTAAGCTGAATTTTTCTTTAAGGCCGTCGGTAACAAAGACACCTTCGTCGGAAACGATAACCGCTTCAAAATCACAAGAACCGGAATTATAAAACTCTATAGCCCTATCCTTGCCCATAACAAAAAGGGCAGTTGAAAGCGCATCGGCAAGAACTCCGTCATCACAGACCACAGAAACAGAATGAATCTCGTTTGAAACAGGATAACCTGTTTTGGGATCAATGATATGGTTATATTTTTTGCCGCCTATTTCGATGTATCTTTCATAGTCACCGGAAACCGACACAAATCCGCCCTCAAGGTAGAGATAGCCAATAACATCTTCTGTATTATTCGGATCCTTTACACCAACAACAAATGGCTTTCCGTTTTTCTTTTTGCCAACAAGGGCAACATTTCCGCCAAAAGAAAGAACAGCTCCGTCCACACCACATTCGGTGAGATAATCACAAACTCTTGCTGCTGCATAGCCTTTTCCAATAGCACCCAGATCTATCATAAGATCTTTATATCGCTTTTCAAAGCATCCCTCGTCTATGGAAATGCTTTCAAAACCGCTATGTAAAAGGCAGGCTTCGATCTGCTCTTTTGTGGGTTCTGTGCCCTCCTCAGCCGATTTTTCCCAAAGCTCCTTGATAGCACCAACGGTAACATCAAAAGCACCTTCTGTCAGCTCCGATATTCTAAGTGAACGCAGAATAAGCTCAGAAAAAACAGGGCTTGTATCAAGCATGATATCAATTTCTGTGTTTGCGATATAAGTGTCGCTGTCCTTTATAGTTTTTGAAATTATACCCTCAATTTCGGATATCATCGCCTCACAGCCGTCAATAATGGCGCTCTCATCCTGCTCGCCCTCTATAATTTTGATATCAATAATCGTATCCATGGCAACAACAGAACGGCTTACATATTCATCATTTTGCGAACAACCGCCGAGCATCAACAACACAAGCAGCAATACAGTCAATTTTCTCATTTAAAAACGACTCCTACATATTTTTTTGAAATGAAATTGAGCAAAGCCCCTGTAAACGAACCGAAACAGACTCCGCAAATAAGCAGATACGGAAGATAAAAGGAGGCCACCTCTATTCCGAAAAAACAGGCGGCAACAGCACTTTGCCCCACATTGTGAAAGCAGGCACACAAAACAGATGCGCCAATATAGCTTACCCTTTTTTCAAATCGGGAGATCAACAACATTCCTCCAAAAGAAAGCAGTGCTCCAAAGGCAGAATATAAAAAAGAAATCGCACTTCCAAATAAAATTCCCATTATCAAAACTCTGCCAAATGAAACCGCGGCTGCTGTTTTCTTTGATGTCTCAAAAAATGCAAAGGCAATTACAACATTTGCAAGTCCTATCTTCATACCCGGAAGAAAAGAAATGTGCAGTCCAAGAATACTCTCAACATAAGAAAGCAGAAGAGCTGCCGCCAAAAGAAGACCGCTAAGCGCAAGCTCTTTGACCCTACCCTGCATACGCATCTGCATTTTCTTCACCTCCGCCGTCTTTGATTATGAGCGCAAGCCTTGCAGGAGCGCAGACTACAGAGTCACCTGCATCCTTTGCCGCAGCGCCCCTCATGCAAATTTTGTTTGGACACTCGGAGCTTTCTATATAGGCACTTCCGTTCTTGATAACGATATTCACTCTTATACCGCCGGAAATCAGCTCTATTTTTCTGTTTTCGTCAAGAGAATATAAATATTCTCCGCTGTCGCAGATAACACTGAGGCTCATATCCTCTCCGGTGGGAAAAAGCTTTGACGAAAGCAGAAGCAAAGCCGCAAGCACCGCCGCAATTATAATAAAAGCATCTGCTTTTGTAAGTTTTTTTGAAAGCATGGCTATTAAATATCCATATCAAGATAAGCTCTGAGAACGCAGATCTGTGTTTTTGCATCCCTGATCTCTCCGCTCATTACCATTTCCACAAGTGTTCGTAGAGGAATTCTTTCCACTTCAAGAAATTCATCGGCATCCGGATGCGTTTTTCCAAATGTGAGTCCTTTTGCAACATACATATGGATCACCTCTGTAAATATGGCAGGCGAAGGATAGAGCTTGCCGAGATATTTGAGATCTCTGCATCTTGCCCCCGTCTCCTCTTCAAGCTCTCTCAGCGCGGCTTCTGTAGGGTCATTCTCTCCTTCTTCAAGCTTTCCTGCGGGAATTTCAAGAAGGGCCTCACCGTGAGCATAGCGATATTGACGCACACAAATAACATCGCCGTCGTCTGTTATCGGCAACACACACACGGCTCCCCTGTGGTGAACTATCTCTCTTGTGCTCTCACTGCCGTTTGGCAGTTCCACCTTGTCAACGCTTACTTTTATCACATTGCCCTCAAAAACCTGATCTGAGGATATCTTTTTTTCTTCAAGCTTCATTTCATCACCTCAACAAAAGTTTCTTAACTCATATATTATACAACAAAATTAAGTCAAAGTAAAGATATTACTTGATTTATTTATAAATTTAAATTATAATATACATGAGGTGATATAAGTGAACAATGAAGAGCTAAGCAGATTTGCCATGGTTATAGGCAGTGAAAAGATAGAGTTTTTAAAGAGATGTAGGGTTGCTGTTTTCGGTGTTGGAGGCGTCGGAGGATATGTTTGCGAGGCACTTGCCAGATGCGGCATAGGTAAGATCGATGTTTTTGACAACGATACAGTATCCCCCTCTAATCTCAACAGGCAGATCATTGCCCTGCACTCCACCATTGGTAAAAAAAAGGTTGATGTTATAAAAGAGCGACTGATTGACATAAACCCCGATATCGAAGTAGAAGCCCACGACGTTTTTTACTGTGCGGAAAACGCCGCCAGCTTTCCTCTTGAAAAATATGATCATATTGCCGACGCTATTGACTCAGTGCCCTCAAAGATTGAACTTATCAGGCAAGCCAAAGAAAAAAATGTCAGAATAATTTCTTCTATGGGAACAGGAAACAAGCTGGATCCCTCAAGGCTTGAAATATGCGACATATCTAAAACCGAGTATTGCCCACTTGCAAAAGCCGTCAGAGTTAATCTGAGAAAAGTGGGGATAAATCACCTGGATGTGGTTTTTTCAAGAGAAGAACCGGTAAAAACAGGGGAGCGCACCCCGGGAAGCACCGCATTTGTACCGCCTGCGGCAGGACTTTTAATGGCATCCAAAATAATAAAGGATCTGACATCCTGAGTACGGCAACACGGTTTTTTTACTTTTTTCTTTTTCGCTATTGACCGTAAAGGAAAAATAATGTATAATATAATATAATAATATAAAATTCTGTGTTAGGAGATATCGTTTATGAAAAAGGCTGTCGTTTCGGTTTTTATCGTTCTTCTTATCTTTATCCCGACTTATATTGCTATTGCAAACTATATAACAACGCAAAACTCCCCCCTTTCCAATAACCTGGTTGACAAGATAGAAATCTCGGATCTTGACGGCGAATCTCATACGGTTGCAAAAACAAAAAAATCAGGAGACCTTGTCAGCTTTTTCATTTCTATGAACAATCGCGCCGAAAAGGTGTCTGAGCTTCCTGAGCCTCTGGTGGGCACGCCTTTTTACAAGGTATCATTTATCAGCGGAAGCAATGCGGAAGATTATAAATACTATTTCGCTTCATCAGATTCCCTCAGCTATGTTGAATTTCCCGACGGAACGGTTTATCAGCTTAAATCAGAGGACGTTAATAAGTTTCTTATAACCCCCTATGCAATATCACTTTTCCCCGACGAAAAACTTCCCGTGCTTAACACAGCTTCATCTGATGTGATAGTGCCGGCAAAGGTTGATTGGAACTACAAGATAGGTAAAGAATTCAGCAAGCTCAGCGGTTTTAAAACCACAGATGAAATTATCTCTTATGATATGGAGGGAGGCATAGATCTGCTCTTCTCTTCTGATGCCGATCTCTATACCGTTAAGGTATACGACAATGATTCAAAGCTTATCTTAGATGAATCTACAGATGATCTTTCAAGCCTTGGAATAAATTCGGGCTCTGAGCTTACCTTTATGATAACCGCCGCTTGGTATGAGGACAGCGAAAGAGATTTTTACGGTGAGGCAACCTATAATTTCAAAACCAAGCTTCTTGCTGGTGCAGAGTTTTTCATCGGAAATAAGCTTGACGATTTCGTTCTCGGAGATTTTGTTGCAATAACCGCATATAATGTTTCAAATCCCGAAAGGATCTCCTTCAAGAGTGCCCCTTCTCTCGGCTACGCGCCCAAATTTTATAAAGACGGCGATCATCACATAGCATTTGTTCCGCTTGATCCCGAAATTGAAACAGACTCCTTTGTTTTCACTCTCTCATATGGCTCAGTGGAACAGGAAATAAATCTGAAGCTCTCAAAAAAGACCTTTGGAAAGAGCACTATAACAATAAGCAAGAATACCGCAGATGATCTGAGAAACGAAAGCACTCTCGCCGAATTTGACAAGAAATTTGAACAGATATGCTCAGAGAGCGAATCGACTAAATATTTTACTGAGCCCTTTGTTGATTACAGCCAGAAGGCGCACAATATAAAGGCTTCTGTAAAAATAGGCTACGGCAGATATGTAACAGTTTCTTCAACAAAAGAACAATACAGAAATATCGGCGTTGACTGGAGAGTTGCCAAGGGAACCGAGATTCCTGCCTGCAACAGCGGAAAGGTCGTTTATGCAGGTATTGACACATATGCAGGACGTATGGTGGTTATAGATCACGGTTTAGGTCTTAAAACATGGTATCTGCACCTAGATGAAACAAAGGTGAAGGTTGGCGACATCGTTGCTATTGGCGACACTATTGGAACTGCAGGAAAAACAGGCTTTGCCGAAGCAAACGGCGTTTACACCATAATGACCGTTGGCAATATTCCCGTTTCTCCCTACCGCACATGG